>JBOHKD010000122.1:0-5124 GCA_050728895.1 Aestuariivirga sp. | reverse complement strand
TTCCAGTGCCGCAAGCTCGGGCGTCTGCTGGCCCAGAGTCAGAGCCTGGCCCTTGTACCACTCATAGCCCATGAGCAGCACCGCCTGGGCGATGTTGATGGAGGCGAAGGCCGGATTGACGGGTGCTGTCACGATCACATCGGCTAGCGAAATCTCATCGTTGTTGAGGCCCCAGCGCTCGCGCCCGAACAGAAGTGCCAGCCTCTCGCCGCGCCCGATGCGGGCGCGCATGTCAAAGCCCGCCTGCTCCGGCGTTATTACTTCCTTGATCATGCCGCGCGGCCTCGCCGTCGTCGCATAGACGAAATTGATATCTGTAATAGCGGAGGCGGTGTCATCGAACACGCGCGCACCCTCGATGATCCAGCCGGCACCCGATGATGTGGTCAGTGCCTTTTCATTTGGCCAGCCATCGCGGGGATCAACAATGCGCAGCTCATGCAGGCCGAAATTGGCCATGGCGCGCGCCGCCGTGCCGATGTTCTCGCCAAGCTGCGGGTTCACCAGTACCACCACCGGGGCCGGCCCCGGAGTTTGATTGCGTGTCTTGTCGGTTCCCGCCATTCCGTTTCCGATAGCTTAAAACGATTCTAAATACCTGATATTCGATGAAATTCCGGTTGACAACCGGCAATGAACAATTTATCCGAGCAAAACAGTCGGATAACTCTCAACCTTCAGGAGTCTGTATATGCCGCGTCTTTTTTCTGCCTTTTCCGCCTTTGCCCTCGCGTTCTGCCTAACGGCTACCCCAACATTTGCCGAGGATACGGTCACCTATGAGATCACCCTGAAGGACCAGGCTTTCACGCCGGCGGAAATCAAGGTGCCGGCGGGCAAGGCATTCATGATCAAGATGACTAATGCCAACGCGGCGGCGGCCGAGCTTGAATCCCACGATATGAAGATCGAGAAGGTCGCGGCCGGCAATTCCACGATTGTCGTGCGCGTCAAGGCGCTTGAACCGGGAACCTATCTTTTTGTCGATGAATTCCAGGAAGACGTGGCCAAGGGCCAGGTGATCGCGGAATAGAAACTGCCATGGCCGGCGCACTCATCATCGTCTTTCGTGAAGTCCTCGAGGCGGGGCTGATCATCGGCATCGTGCTGGCGGCCACGCAGGGTCTTCGCGCCAGCCGCCTTTGGATCGCGGGCGGCGCCGCGGCCGGCCTCTTCGGCAGTTGCATCGTGGCGCTGTTTACCAGCGCGATTGCCTCGGCCTTCGAAGGCTTCGGCCAGGAACTTTTCAATGCGGCCATTCTGGCAACGGCGGTGGTGATGCTGACGTGGCACAATGTCTGGATGGCGGGCCATGGCCGGGCGATGGCCGATGGTCTTTTCGCGGCGGGCCGCGATGTCGCCGAAGGCAAGCGCCCGCTCATGGCGCTCGCCGTTGTCGTCGGTGCCGCCGTGTTGCGCGAAGGCTCCGAGGTCGTGCTGTTTCTCTACGGGGTGGCACTCAGCGCCGGTAGCTCGGCAGCAAGTCTCGTGGGCGGCGGCCTCATGGGGCTCGTTCTCGGAGGAATCGTGTCGGCTCTCACCTATTTCGGGTTGCTGCGCATTCCCTCACGCCATCTGTTCGCGGTGACAAGCTGGCTCCTCACATTTCTCTCGGCCGGCATGGCGGCACAGGCCGCCCGGTATCTCGAACAGGCGGGCGTGGTTGAAATCTTTGGCAACACGGCTTGGGATAGCTCCGCCATTCTCTCGGAAAGCAGCATCGCGGGCCAGATCCTGCATACGCTTGTGGGCTACAGCGAGCAGCCGAGCGTGCTTCAGCTTCTGGTCTATCTCGCAACGCTAGCTGTGATCTTCACGCTCACCAGATGGGCGCGGACGGCCTCGGCGAAATCGCGTCCCGCCAAATTTGTTTCGGCGGAATGAGGGGAAGCCTCTAAATCCGGCCGTCCAGCCTTCTTGCCTTGCGCAATTGCGGAAACCAGCGCCACCACAGGGCGGCCACAGCCACGGTCCCTGCTCCGCCCAACGTGACGGCGGCGACCGCGCCGATCCAGGCGGCGACAACACCGGCGCGGAATTCCCCCAGCTCGTTCGAAGCGCCGATAAAGACGCGGTTGACGGCCGTTACTCTGCCTCTCACATTGTCTGGTGTCCACAATTGCATAAGCGTTTCGCGGACATAGACGCTGACCATGTCGCAGGCGCCCATCAGAGCGAGCGCGGCAATCGACAGCGGCACCCAGGTGGAAAGCCCGAACACCACGGTGAAGAAACCAAAGCCAGCGACAAACAGAAACAGGATGACACCGGCATTGTCGCGGATCGGAAACTTTGACAGCCATAGCACCATGATGACGGCGCCAACGCCCGGTGCTGCACGCAGGAGCCCTAGCCCCCACGGCCCCACCTCCAGAATGTCGCGCGCATAGATCGGCATCAACGCCACCGCACCCCCAAGCAGCACGGCGAAGAGATCGAGCGAGACGGCGCCCAGCACGATCTTCTCATGGCGGATGAATTTGAAGCCCGCGAGCAGTGTGGCGAGGCTGGTTTCCTGGGCATGATTCTTCTGCGGCACCGCACCGATCATCAGGACAAGGACGATTGCGGTTCCGACAAGTCCCGCCGCCGTGCCATAGGCAACAGTGCCGCCGATGCCGTAAAGCAGGCCGCCCGCTACCGGGCCCACGATATTGGCGACCTGCCAGCTCATGGAATTGAGCGAGATGCCGTGCGCGATCGCCTCCTTGGGCAGGAGATTGGGCGCCAAGGCATCGGAGGCTGGATTGAAAAAGGCCCGCGCCACGCCGAGGCCCACGAGAATCACAAACACCGGCCAGACGATCAAGGGTGACGATAGCGTGAAGAATATCAGCGAGCCGGCACAAACGATTTCGAGGACGAGACAGATACCCATGACCAGGCGCCGGTTGAAGGTGTCGGCGGCCAGCCCCGTAACCAGCACCAGCAGCAATGCCGGCAGGAATTGAGCGAGGCCGACGAAGCCCAGATCGAGCGGATCGCGCGTGATGTCGTAGACCTGCCAGCCCACCGACACGGACATGATCTGCGCCGCAAATGCGGCCGCCCAGCCCGCGAGCCAATAAAAAACATAAGGCCTGTGGTGAAGCGCGTTGGCGGAGCCCGCAGGCCGGTTAGGAACGGTCATCGGCGATGCCCTGCCATGGCTAAGGGGCCTGTGTCAAAGCCGCGATGGGAGTACCATGTGAACCTGAGCACCTCGATCGGGAAGGAGATTTTTGATGCCAAATCCCAATGCCGTTACCAGCGCGCGCCAGTTGAGCCCGCTTCGCAATTCCACCGCCGCCACCACCGTCGCGGCACTTGTCGAGGAACAACTGCATCATTTCGCCATCGATCCGGGAAGCCCGCATGGAAAAGCCATGGCCCATCTCACGGCCAGTCTGTATGAGGCCAACATGGCGGCTCAGGATTTGATCGCCATCACCGCCAAATCGCTATCCGGCCTCGACCGCAAGGATCGCGTCGCCTGGTTCAATGCCAAGCGCTTCGCCTGCTTCCAGCTTGCCAAGGTGCTCGACAATCTCCAGACGCCGATGCGCCGCACCTACCAGTCGCTCGCCTCCAAACACGGACCCGAAGCGTCGCGCGGCCCCTATCCGATTTTCGACAATGTGACCGCGATTTTTTCGGCAACCCCCGTAATCGCGCGCACCGCGACATATCTTTATGCCTGTGTCGAATGGGTGGAAGATGCCTTCAAGGGCAAGGAGCTGCTGCACGAGATTTACTCACGCCTTCTTAACCCCACCTCGATCAGCCTTGCCAACCATATCGTCGATGTCGAGGCGGGACCCCTGGCGCACGAATATTTCGCCTGGAACTTCAACTCCGGCATGGCCGCCGTCGATTCAACGCTGGCCCATCTCGTGGGCTATCAGGATATCGTGCTGGCAAGCCGCAACATCTATGGCGGTGTCTATCAGTTGCTGCATGATTGGTATGGCAAGCGCAGCAACCTCGATATCGCGGTTCACTGGTTCGACGGCTTTGAGGCGGAAGATTTCACAACCGCGCTCAAGAGCGTGAAAACCGCCAATGCAAAGCGCCTTTCGGCGGGGCGCAAAATCTATGTCTATCTCGAGAGCCCCTGCAATCCGCACGGCCATGTGCTGGACGTCGCCGGCATCTGCCGCGCGGCGCACGCCGAGGGTTTGACCGTCATCTGCGATTCAACCGTGGGCACGCCATTCCTGCACCCGGTGCTGCGCCGCGAAAATGCGGCCGAGCGCCCTGATTTCGTCATTCACTCCTATACCAAGGACCTGGCCGGTTACGGTGCTACCACAGCCGGCGTGGTGATCGCGCGCAACGAGCACATGTTTCTGCCGAAGGGCGGCAGCGCCATGATCGCCTCACCCAATGGCATGAAACGCACCATCAAATGGGACGAAACCCTGTTCTGGAATGTCTACTATATCAAAGGGGCCTTTCTCGATGCCGACAAGGCGTACGAGGTGATCAACGGTATGCGGACGCTGGAACTCCGTATGCTGGCGAAGTGCATCACTACCATCGTCTTCGCTCGGGCTTTGGCTGCCCACCCTTCGATTAACGTCAATTGTTCGGCGGTGCCGAGCCACCCCAACGCGGCCCTGCGCGAGGCCAACATGTTCCTTGGACTCCCCGCACCGCTCTTCACTGTCGATTTTGAACCAAGGAAGGGTGAGAAGCCTTTGCCACGCGGGGCATTCAAGGCTTTCTTCGATCTGCTCGAACCGGTGTTCGGATTGCAGGTGAGCCTTGGCCAGACCAACAGCGTCGTGCTGTGCCCGGCACTCACCAGCCACTCAGAAATGTCCGACGCGGCCCTTGCGGAGGCTGGAATCTCGCGCACCACCATCCGCATCGCGGTCGGCAACGAGGACCCGCGCGCGCTCCTCGCCCACATGATACGCGCCGCCGAACTTGCCTTCGATCCGGTATCGCCAAGATTCTCCGCAGGCTTCATGGCGCCGGCGGAGGTTGATCGCCTCTACGAAGAAACATATGTTGAAATCCATCGCCGCTACGTGCAAAGCCGCCCGAAGATGGCGGAACTGATGCTGTGATGCGCGCCGCCCTTTTCGGGTGTGAGCATTACCATGATCGACCGCTTCTGATCAGCCCAGTCCCTCGGCG
>JBOHKD010000121.1:0-5142 GCA_050728895.1 Aestuariivirga sp. | reverse complement strand
GCCCTGACCTGCTGATCACCGCGCTTGAACAGAAGAACCTGGCGCGGCGCCTTGCGGAACCCAATCTGACGGCGCTTTCGGGTGAATCGGCGAGCTTCCACGCGGGCGGCGAGGTTCCGGTGCAAAGCTGCACTCGCACCGCCGGAACGGACCGCCGCGAATGCGATATCGTTTTCAAGGAATTCGGCGTGAAGCTCGATTTTACGCCCGTGGTGCTCGACGATGGCCTGATCAATCTGACCATCAGGCCCGAAGTCTCTGAAATCGACCGCTCGATCAATGTCAATGACAATCCCGGTTTCACCACCCGCAAGGCCAAAACCAGTGTCGAACTGCGCGATGGCCAGAGCTTTGCCATTGCCGGCCTGCTGCAGAGCGTAAACGCCAAGACCGCCAATCAGGTTCCCTGGCTTGGCGATGTTCCCGTACTGGGCACCCTGTTCCGGTCGTCATCCTTCCAGAAGCGCGAATCCGATCTCGTCATCATCGTAACGCCACGGCTGGCGCGCCCTGTCGGCACCAGGGAACAATTGCACGATCCGTTGCAGAACCCGCTTTCGTCGAACGAGCCCGAGTTCTTCCTGTTGGGCAAGCAGGAAGTGTCGAAGAAGAGTCTCGATCTCACGTACCACGGCCAATACGGCCACATCATCGATTTACCAAAGGTGAATTATGGCAGTCCACAGAAATAGAACCTTGGCTGTAATGGCTGGCATGTTCGTGTTTGCTGTTCCAGCACTCGCCCAGAATTATGATTATCTCAGCCGCAGCGATGGCATCTCGCTGTCAGGCGGCGATTCGTCGCGCGCCAACATCGCCATCCAAACGCCAACACCCTGGCCGCCTTATGTGAACAACACCCGGATTTATGGCAATGGCCGGCAGGGTGCGGATTTGATGGAGAGGTATCTCGGCAGATATTCGCCCCAGCAACAGAATAATCCCAGTACCGTCATCAACATCACGAGCCCGGCCAATGAGTAACGAAAGCCAGCCATGCGCACTGTATTCAGACCTGGTTTAAAGGATATCTGGAAACGCTTTCGCGATGACCAGTCGGGCATTGCGCTTATCTATGTAACGGCCGCCCTCCCCGTAATCATCGGGTTCAGCCTGTTGGCCATCGACGTGGGCCGCCTCTCGTCGCTACAGTCCTCCTTGCAACACGGCGCCGACGCCCTGGCGCTGGCCGGCGCGGGCGAACTTGACCGAAGACCCGATGCGATCACGCGGGCCAACCGCGCTATCGCCAATCTGGTCACCACCAATGAGAGCTTGTTCGGCACTTCCGTTGTGACAATTGACGGGAGCGCTGTCAGCGTCCGGTATTTTTCTGCCATCCCCGGTCACGCTGGCATGGCCGGAAACGATGCCAGCCCGATGCCCGCGGGTACGGGCCTCAGTCCCCTCAATGCGATTGACAACGAGAATGCGCGATTTGTCGAAGTTACCGTAACGCCTGTGAATTTTAACACGATCTTCCCGGTGACATTTCTGGGCGGCGCGAGCAACAGCGCGCAAAGCTCGGCCACCGCCGTTGCCGGTTTTGAAGCGGCGGTATGCAATTTCACGCCGATGTTCATCTGCAATCCGTATGAAGCCACCAACAACACCGACTATCTGAACTCAACCGAGCTCCTGAACCATTTCGACAAGGTGAACTATCCCGATCGCATCGGCCGCTTGATCAACATGAAACAGACGGGCGGCAATGGCGCCCAGTACTTTCCCGGTAACTTCGGCTTTCTGACGCCGCAAGGAGCGGCCAATGCCGGCGCCAGCGAGCTGCGCAATCAGGTGGGCATGGCGAACCCGCCCGCCTGTTTCACCGCCAATGGCGTCGAATTGCGCACCGGCAACATTGAATCCGCCCGCTTCGGGTTCAATACGCGCTTCGACATGTATGATGGGCCGATGAACAGCAAGCGCAACGATGCGGCTTTCCGGCCCGCGGAAAATGTCCGCAAGGGCGTGGCCAACGACAAGAGCAATGGTTCGGGCAGCGCATGCAACCCCGTTGAAGGCGACACGACAAAGCATTCAGGATTGCTGCGCGACAACTGCTTCAACACCAATAGCTGCACTCTCATGAGTGGCCGCATGGGCGACGGTGTCTGGAACAAGTCGACTTATTGGAGCGAAGCGCACAATGGCGCGGCCCTTCCATCCGCGATCTCCGGCGCGAACGTGTCGCGGTATGATGTCTATAATTATGAACTCGCAGACATCAATCTCCGCGTAAAAAATGACTCGAATGGAAGTCCCAACGGCGGCGAAGTTGGCTATCCGGCCTGCTACAATGGTCCGGCTAACACAATAAATAACACGCCGGATCGCCGTATTTTTCATGGGGCGATCCTCAATTGCCGGGCGTTGGATGCCAGTTCGACCTACGGCCCTATTCGCGGCGGCAGCAGCAACCCGTTGCCGGTTATCGCATTCGTGAAGTTCTTTCTGACCGAGCCCGTCGGCGGCGACAAAAATAATGCCAACGTGGCGGACGGCGATGTCTGGGCCGAAATGGTGGGAATCGATATGCCGGGAGATGCCAGTAATACCGCCCGCGACATCGTTCAATTGTATCGGTAGCAGATGAGTGAAGTTCATGCGTAACCCCGCAAGACACTTAACCAGCGACCAGCGCGGCGCTGCCCTGCTCGAAGTGACTGTGGTCATTCCGGTGGTGCTTGCCATCGGGCTTGGGGTCATGGAATTCGGCAATGCCATCTACAGCAAACACCTGATCGCCAATGGCGTGCGCGACGGGGCCCGTTATGCGGCAGGCAGGCCCGCTGACTGCGCCTGCGATGCCGACATCAAGAACATCGCAATGAAAGGTGTGTTGAGTGGAGGCGCCTACCGCGTATCGTGGTGGGATAATCCAGCCACCGAGGTTTCCGTGGCCCGGACGACAGTGGCCAACGACGATGGCGCGGGCAACAAGCTTTATCGCGGCGGGGCCACCATACCGGTGGTAACCGTAACCGCAACCGTTCCTTACCAACAGCTCGGATTTCTGTCATTTTTCGGACTGAACGCGCCCCTTTTAAGCGTGTCGCATGAGGAGAGGGTTTTCGGTGTCCGCTAGGCGCAAGAATATCTGGAGTGACGAGAGTGGCGCGGCGCTGCTCGAATTCACCGCGGCTGTGTTCACATTCCTTATCATCCTCTTCGGCGTCGTCGAATTCGCCTATGTATTCTTTCAATGGAACGCGGCTACCAAAGCTGTTCAATTGGGCGCGAGACTCGCAGCGGTTTCAAATCCCGTTTCCAGCGATCTCACCACCCTATCGGGCGTGGGCGGCAGCGTACCCGGCGGCCTCATGCCTTACTTTAATCGGGTGTGCACCTCGGACAGCGATACAGGCGCTACCGGAACATGCACTGGTGGCGGAACCTATAATGCCGCGAGCGCCACAGCCATGCGGACAATTGTCTTCGGGCGCGGAAAGACCGCCTGCGCTGCGCCGACCAGTGCTCGTGATATCGGCATGTGCAACATTTTTGATCGCATCACGCCGCGGAATGTGATCATCCGCTATGAAAACACAGGTCTTGGCTATGCAGGCCGCCCCGGTGGTCCAGTGCCCACGATCACTGTGAGCCTAACGGGCCTCACCTATAATTTCATCCTGATCGGCGACCTTGCCGGTCTTAACTCCATGCAGTTGCCAAGTTTCGCCACCACGGTTACCGGCGAAGATCTCAACTTGGCCGGGAGCTGAGATGTTGCAGATATTCAATCGTTCAGCCAAGAAGGACAAACGTATCCTGCAGATCGGTTTTGTCACGCAGGATGCCGAAACCGGCACCCAGTTGAAGGAATTTATTTCGACCCGTGATGGCGTTGACCTGCTGTTGATTGAAAGTTCTGGCGTGACGGCTTCTGCATTTCCCAAGGGCGTCAGTGTTTTTGTTTATGACCTTGACGCCACTGGCGACGCCTCGATGAAAGAATTCGACCGCTTCATGGGTCAGCGGCCACAGGACGTGCCCGTGATCGTGCTTTCGCCCTCCGTTGACGATGCGCTGGTGCGCTGGTTCCTCAGGCTGCGGGTTGCCGATTGGGTGAAAACGCCGCTCAGCCCCGGCGAGCTGATTGCGGCGTGCGGCCGCGTGATCAGCCAGGCCAGCGCCAACAAGCAGGAAGTGAAGTGTCTCACCTTCGTGGGCGCGCGCGGCGGGGTTGGCGCCACAACGATGGCGCTTCATGCAGCTCTCATTCAGGCGCGCAGTGCCGCTCCGGCAGTTACCACCTGCCTCATCGATCTTGATTTGGCCTCAGGCTCTTGCGCCGACTACCTCGACCTTCAGGCAAACTGGCAGATTGATGAATTGATTGCCGATCCCGCGCGCCTCGATGGCCATATGCTCGATACCATGACTGCCACTCATGCGACCGGCGTTGCGGTTCTTTCCGCGCACCGGAAATATGGCGAGAAATTTTCCTTCAGTGAAGATATCGTAATCCGCACGCTCGATCTGGCCACGCAGAAATATCAGAACCTTGTTGTTGACCTGCCGCGCCATGCCGAAAGCTGGACTGAAGGTGTCATGCTGGGTTCCAGCGAGGTATTCGTCGTCACCGACTTCACGGTTCCAGGCCTGAAATCGGCGCGCCGCATGGTAACCGACATGACGGAACTGTACGGCGGCGACGTCATTCCCAAAGTTATCGTGAACAAATACGGCAAATCGCTGTTTGGCGCGGGCCTTTCAGCCAATGAAGCCAAGGAACTGTTGCGCCATTCGCTCGCGGGCTATGTCGGCGCCGATGATAAGCTCGTGCGCGAAGCCATCGATCGCGGCATTCCGACGACGCAATTGAAAGTACGCAATAACCTGATTACAGACCTCGCAAGGATCATTGGAAAATAGCCATGGCATTGAGTCGTTTTTCATTGCGGAAATCCGCCGCCACGCCTCTACCCGCGGCGGTAATGCATCAGCCGCTCGTCGCAACAAAGGGAACGGCATCTGCTGCATGGCCCGCTTCCAATGGCGATGCCTCGCCCATTCATCAGCGCCTTCTTGATGCAAAGCTGCGCATCCATCGCAGGCTGATTGACGAGATCAATTTGTCCGCTGCCGACAAGATGTCCGTGAAAGAGCTGCGGCCGGAAATTTACGAGTTGGTTGCCC
>JBOHKD010000120.1:0-5143 GCA_050728895.1 Aestuariivirga sp. | reverse complement strand
TTTCTCGTCATGCCCGGACTTGTTCCGGGCATCTTCTTCATCCGAGCAAAGAAGATGGCCGTGATTCTCGGGTCAAGCCCGAGAACAGGCTTAGCACGGCCATGACGAGAAAAGGGGCACATCATTCTGTCTCGTCATACCGCTCTAATCCGGAATGTAATTAGCCGGATCGAGCGCTGTAATCGACGGATTTCGCCCATTGAGGGGATTATCCGGATTCCAGGCGAGACTTGTCTCATAGAAGCGCGCTGATAGCGCGTCATACATCAGCAGGCGGCCCGCCAGGCTATCGCCTACGCCTAAAATTTCCTTGATCACTTCCATGGCCTGCATGGAACCGATGATGCCGGGAAGGGTGCCCAGAATACCAGCTTCCGCGCATGCCGGGAAAAGGCCGCGCGGCGGAATTTCGCCGATCAGGCAGCGGTAGGTGGGCCAGGGCGTGCCCTGTGGCGAAATCTCGTGGGGTTTGAAGGTGGAAATCTGCCCGTCGAACTGGCCGACCGCCGCCGACACCAGCGTCCTCTTCGCCAGATAGCAGGCATCGCTGACCAGAAACCGCGTGAGGAAATTGTCGCAGCCGTCGGCGACGATGTCATATTGCGCGACAAGCGCCAACCCGTTCTCCGCCGTGAGCCGAAACGGATGTTCGATGACATTCACATGTGGATTTAGCTCATTAAGCATTTGTGCCGCGCTCTTCACCTTGTATTCGCCAATGCGTGCAGTCGTATGCACGACCTGCCGCTGAAGATTGGATAGACTGACGATATCGTCGTCGACGATGCCGATAGTGCCCACACCGGCGGCGGCGAGATAAAACAGCGCGGGTGCTCCCAAACCGCCGGCACCTATCACCAGCACTTTGGCGGCCTTGAGTTTGGCCTGTCCGGGACCGCCCACCTCATGCAGCACGATATGACGCGCGTACCGTTCGATCTCATCGGCGGAAAATGCCATCAACGTGTTCCCGACGATCCAAAGCCCGCCGCACCCCGCCGCGTGCCATCAAGCTCCTCGACTTCGACCCAACGTGCCTGGATAACGGCGGCGATGACCATCTGGGCGATGCGGTCGCCGCGGGCGATGACAAAGTCCTGTTCGCCATGATTGATCAACGGCACCTTGATCTCGCCGCGATAGTCACAGTCGATGGTGCCCGGCGCATTGAGAACCGTCACTCCGTGCTTCACCGCCAGCCCTGAGCGTGGCCGCACTTGCGCTTCGAAGCCCGGCGGCAGGGCGATAGAGAAACCCGTGGGCATGAGACAGCGCGCGCCGGGCTTCAGCACGGCCTCCCCGGCGGCGCGGAGGTCCATGCCGGCGGCCCCGGTGGTTTCGTAAGCAGGCAAGGGCAGGCCATCACCATGGCCAAGCCGCGTAATGCGAACGAACGTCATTCCGCGGCTTTCGCCGTCGCAAGCAATGTGTCGGCAAGTTTCCGCATGAGGCGGCGGGCCACGTCGCGTTTCGACATGTCCGGCCACGTCTCGACGCCCTTTGGCGTTACGATATGGACCTTGTTGCGATCGCCGCCGAACACACCGGCTCCGGCGCTCACGTCATTGGCGACGATCAGGTCGCAGCCTTTGCGGACAAGCTTTTCACGCGCATGCTCGACGATCTTTTCGGTCTCCGCCGCGAAGCCCACGACGATCATGGGCCGCTTGTCCTTGCGGGCCGCTATGGTCCGGAGAATGTCCGGGTTCTCGATCACGGCGAGGGAGGGCGCGCCGCCATCGTTCTTCTTTATTTTCTCGTCCGCCACATGGACGGCGCGCCAATCGGCCACGGCCGCGGCAAAGATCGCGATATCGCAGGGAAGCTCTCCCTCGCAGGCCCTGAGCATCTGCTCGGCGCTCTCGACCGGAATCATTCCCGCACCTGGAGGAATAGCCAGGTTTACGGGTCCCGAAATCAATACCGTTTCCGCCCCCAGCGCCACCGCCGCTTCGGCGATGGCATAACCCTGCTTGCCGGAGGAATGGTTTGAAATATACCTTACAGGATCGATGGCTTCGCGGGTCGGGCCTGCCGTGATGAGCACCTTCTTGCCTGTCAGCGGCCGGGCCGGCGGCTGCAATTGCCGTTCGATAGCTGCGACGATTTCCAAAGGCTCCGCCATGCGGCCCGGGCCATATTCACCGCAGGCCATCTCACCGTCGTTGGGGCCGATGATTGCGACGCCATCGCGCTTTAGCGTTTCGCAATTCCGCCGCGTGGCCGCATGAGTCCACATGCGGACATTCATGGCAGGAGCCACGAGCACCGGCTTGTCGGTTGCGAGCAAAGCCGTCGAGGCAAGATCGTCGGCCAGGCCATGGGCCATCTTCGCCATGAGATCGGCGGTAGCCGGTGCAACAACGAGGAGGTCGGCGGCGCGCGCGAGTTCGATGTGGCCCATCTCAATCTCGTCGGTGAGGCTGAAGAGCGAGGTGTAAACCTTCTCGCCTGTGAGGCTCGCGACCGAGAGCGGCGTCACGAACTCCTCCGCCGCCCGCGTCATGATGGCGCGGACCCGGAAACCGCGCGTCTTCAGAAGGCGGATCAATTCCAGGCACTTGTAAGCCGCGATGCCGCCGCCGATGATGAGCAGGACGGATTTTCCCGAAAGCGTTGTCATGGCGCCATTATGCCAGTAATCCCTGCCTCCCGCCACCTCGGGGGTGCGGTCAGAAAATGAGCTTGGCGGCGATTGCCACAAGTGCCGCCGCCCCCACCACCAGAGCATAGCGATGCAAGCGCCCGTGCCGGGACTGGGCCTTCGCCAGGTCTTCGGTGGTTTCCCGGTCGAGCTTCAGGCCGCCAGACTGGGCCATGTCCGCCAGCATGGCCGTGGCCTTCTGGGCTTCATCGAACATGCCGGGCAGGCTGATGGCCATGTGCCCCAGGGAAGAAATCGCCCCCTCGACCTGGCCTACAGGCCCGAGTTTGCGCTCGATCCAGCCGCGCACCACGGGTTCCGCCGTCACCCACATGTTAAGATCGGGATTGAGCGTGCGGGCCACGCCTTCGATCACCACCATGGTTTTTTGCAAGAGGAGAAGCTGCGGCTGTGTCACCATGTTAAACTGGCCGGTCACCTCGAAAAGCTGGGTGAGGAGGCGCGCCATGGAAATTTCCTGCGCCGGCCTGTCCATGATCGGCTCGCCGATCGCCCGCAGCGCCTGGGCGAAATTGGCCGGATCCTGGCCGCGCGGCACGTAGCCCGCGTCGAAATGCACAAGGCTCACCCGCATGTAGTCGCGGGTGATGAAGCCAAACAGGATTTCGGCGAGGAACCTGCGGTCCTTTTCGCTGAGCCTGCCCATGATGCCAAAATCGACAATGGCGAGGCGGCCGTCATCGGCGACGAACAAATTGCCCTGGTGCATGTCCGCGTGGAAAAAACCGTCGCGGATCGCATGACGGAGAAAACTCTGAATCGCGGTGTCGCCCAGGGCCTTGAGATCGAAACCCTTGGCTTTCAATGCCGCGATATCGGAGATGGATATGCCTTCGATCCAGTCGGTGGTGAGCACTTGCTTCGATGTGAGCTGCCAATCGACCTTGGGCAGCCGCAGGCCGGGATCGTCCCTGGTGTTGGCGGTCATCTCGGCGATTGCCGAAGCCTCCATGCGGAGATCGAGTTCAAGCATCATGGATTGTTCGAGCATCTTCACGGCGGCGACAGGGCGAAGCCTGCGGCCCTCGGCACTCAGGCTTTCGAGAATTCGCGCCGCGAAGAAGAAGCTGGCGAGATCGGCGGCGAAGCGCTTCTCGATACCGGGCCGCAGGATCTTCACGGCCATGTCGCGGCCGTCATGCGTTGTGGCCCGATGCACCTGGGCGATGGAGGCCGCCGCCACCGGCGGGCCAAATTCACTGAAGAGTGTTTCGACATCGGCATCGAGATTGGCGCGAATGGTGGCGCGGGCTTCCTCCATGCCAAACGGCGGCAGGCGGTCCTGCAAGGCCTTCAGTTCGAAAGCGCGGCTGGGACCGACAATATCGGGCCGTGTGGCGAGGAACTGACCGAGCTTGATGTAGCTGGGGCCGAGTGCCGAAAGTGCTGCGATAAGCCTGCTCTGGGCATCCGTTGCCGGAGAGGAACTGCCGAAGCGGGCGAGCTGCAAGCCGAAGCGGGCGAGCCATGGCAGTTCGGCCACCTGCTCCGGCAGCAGCAGTGCGTCATAGCGCGCCAAGGTGCGTCCGGCCTTGGCGAGCCTGTAGATATGCGAAAGCGCTGCCAGCATCAGATGCGCCAGCCCGAATGAATGGCGGCGATGCCGCCCGTGAGATTGCGGCAGGAGACGCGCGAAAATCCCGCCGCCTCGATCATCGCCTTGAATTTTTCTTGAGAAGGAAACGTGCGGATCGATTCGACAAGATAGCGATAGGGCTGGCCGTCGCCGGTTACCACTTTTCCGACTGCCGGAATCACGGTGAAGGAATAGGCATCGTAAAATTTGTCGAGGAACGGCACATCCACTTGCGAGAATTCAAGGCACAGGAAGCGCCCGCCGGGTTTCAATACCCGCCAGGCTTCCCGCAATGCCCGGCCGATGCGGGTAACATTGCGGATGCCGAAGGCGATGGTATAGGCATCGAAACTCTTGTCGACAAAAGCCAGCGCCTCGGCATTGCCGGCAGTGAAATCGCAGCGGGCCGATAATCCCTCCGCCGTCGCGCGCTTTTTGCCTTCATCCACCATTTCAGGCGAAATATCGGCAACCGTCACATGGGTGCCCGTCCCCCCGGCACGCGCAATGCGGAAAGCGATGTCGCCGGTGCCGCCCGCCACATCGAGCACATGGAAGGGTACCGCCTGTTTCGGCGGCGCCAGCATGGTGACAAAATCGTCCTTCCACAGACGGTGCAGTCCCGCCGACATCAGATCGTTCATCTGATCGTAGCGTTCCGCGACTTTGGAAAAGACGTCGTTGACGAGGTTCTGCTTTTCGCCCTCGCCCACGCGGCGGAAACCGAAGGCAACATCCTTGTCCGGTGTTTCATTTGCCATGACGGCTGTTCTAGCCCCTTTCGTCTAGCGTTTCAGCATGGATCTGAATTCGCCGAGACGCATGGCGCCGGTCGCATGGGCGATCAGGAAATAGCAAAGGATGCCACCCGCCACCAGTATTAGAAGTGCGGAGAGCTCTGC
>JBOHKD010000119.1:0-5147 GCA_050728895.1 Aestuariivirga sp. | reverse complement strand
TCCTTATGCCGTCGCCGGTTGCCGATACCAGTTTCTGCTCGAAGCTTGCTCCTTTCAGAACGGCGTTCACGCGCTTTAACCAGTCTTCACGCGCGGCAAGTGGAAAATCGGCGCTCATACGTAGCTACCCAGGCCCGGAATGGAACCGGCGGCATCGCGCACCAGAGGCGCACCCGCCTTGTCCTTGACATAGGCAAGGGTCAGCGTTGCCACCTGTTTGATTTGCTCTGTTGAAAGGCCTGCCGCTGAAAGTTTCGATATGGCCGCGAACGGTCCGCCCACCATGGCGAGCAGCCCGCCATTGCTTGCATGTTTGGCCGCAAGCTCGGCGGCACCCGGCAGCTTCGCCAGCAATTCGCCTACTTTTGCCTGGTTGCCATGGGTTTTGACAAGGTTCAGCATAATGCCCAGGGCGCGTTCGGCGGTTGCCGCATCGAGACCCGTCGTGGCCGATATTCGTTCAATCAAGTCTTGCATCGTGCCGTCTGTGTTCTATTTTCCACAGCGCCCGTTTATAACAGATTGCCGATCCTTCAAACGGTCATTTCCGGAGAAAACCCCCACCATGTCCGACACCGCGATCTTCCTCGGCCAAAGCGCAAAGCGCGAAGAACTGCTGCTGGCGCTGGCCAATCGGCATGGTCTCATCACCGGCGCCACCGGCACCGGCAAGACGGTAACGCTGCAGATCATTGCGGAGGGCTTGTGCGATGCCGGTGTGCCGGTATTTGCCGCCGACGTGAAGGGCGATTTGTCGGGCATCAGCCAGGCCGGCGAGCCCAAAGACTTCCTCATCGAGCGCGCCAAGAAGATCGGCTTCACGGACTATGGCTTTGCCCCGGTGCCGACCGTCTTCTGGGATCTTTTCGGTGACCAAGGCCATCCCATCCGCGCCACGATCACCGAGATGGGTCCGCTGCTGCTGTCGCGCCTCATGGGGCTCAGCGATGCCCAGGAAGGTGCGATAGACATCGCCTTCAAAATCGCCGACGAGGAAAAGCTGGCTCTTCTCGACCTCAAGGATCTGCGCGCACTTCTCAAGGATCTGGGCGATCGCGGCAAGGAGATCACCACCGAATACGGCAACATCAACGACCAGACCATCGGCGCCATCCAGCGCCGCCTCGTGGTCATCGAAGCGCAGGGCGGCGGTAAATTCTTCGGCGAGCCCGCGCTCAAAATCGAGGATTTGATGCGCACCACGCGCGACGGCAAGGGCTACATGAATGTGCTCGCCGCCGATAAGCTGGCGGAATCGCCACAGCTCTATGCCACCTTCCTCCTGTGGCTCATGTCGGAGCTTTTCGAAAAACTTCCCGAAGTCGGCGATCCCGAAAAGCCCAAGCTCGTTTTCTTTTTCGATGAAGCGCATCTCCTGTTCACCGATGCGCCTCCAGCACTTTTGCAAAAGATTGAGCAGACGGTGAAGCTGATCCGCTCCAAGGGTGTCGGCATTTATTTCGTGACGCAAAATCCGTTGGACATTCCGGAGCAGGTTCTGGCCCAGATGGGCAACCGGGTGCAGCATGCGCTTCGCGCCTATACGCCGCGCGAACAGAAAGCCGTGAGCATCGCCGCCTCCACCTTTCGCGCCAATCCAAAATTCAAGACCGAGGAGGCGATTACCCAGTTGGCCAAGGGCGAGGCGCTGGTCTCAGTTCTCGATCAGAAAGGCGTGCCCACCATGGTGGAGCGCACCCTGATCCGCCCGCCCTCAAGCCGCATGGGGACGATTACCACCGAGGAACGCCAGAAGACGGTCAAAAATTCTCCCGTCTACGGAGAATATGAAGAAGCCGAAGACCGCGAGTCGGCCTATGAAAAGCTGCAAGCCAAAACCGCAACGCAGGCCGCGGAAAAGCGGGAAGCCGCTGAAGACAAGGCTGAAGCAAGAGCGTCGCGCGCGGCACCGCGCGAGCGCGAAAGCGCCACCGACCGCTTTATCAAGAACGCCGCATCGAGCGTCGGCCGTCAGCTCGGCAACGCACTGATCCGCGGCATTCTGGGAAGTCTCACGCGGAGGTAATCCCTCCTCATGCTGTGCATGGAGAGGGAGATTTCATATAATTTCATCTTCGTCGAACAGAGGGGCTTGTGTCGATGCGGGTTTTTTCAGCCGCGCCACATGGTATAGCGCATCGCCACGGTTGACGACCGGCAAATTGGTTTGGCCGACGATGATACCATCGTCATCACAGACAACTGGCACCGGCCGCTCGCCCAAGGGATCGGAGATTTCGCCCATCGTTTCGCCCTTGCGCACATGCTCGCCGATGGCCTGCTTGCTCCGCAGAATGCCGCCTTCGGGCGCCCTGAGCCACGTGCTCGAATGCGACAGCACCGGCGGAACCTCCCGGCCGCTCACATCTGGTGCGTCAATCATGCCGAGGAACTTCATCACCCGCAGGATGCCGAGCGTGCCTGCGCGGATCGCCGTCTCGTCGAAGCGTAAGGCCTCGCCGCCTTCATAGAGCAGCATTTTCACCCCGGCATCGCGGGCGCATTGGCGGAGCGTGCCGTCGCGAAGCCTCGACACCAGCACGACCGGCGGCCCGAAAATTTGGGCCAACGCCAGAAGTTCCGGCTCCTCCGGCGCGATGCGGATTTGCGGCAAATTATTGCGGTGAAGTGCCGCCGTATGGAGATCGATGCCATAGTGCGAGCGCAACACCACCTCGCGCATGAAGAGATCGGCGAGAAGGCTTGCCAGCGATCCCTTGTCCGAGCCCGGAAATGAGCGGTTGAGATCGCGCCGGTCGGGCATGTAGCGCGAATGATTGAGTAGGCCGAAGGCGTTGACGATGGGGATGGCCAGCAGCGTGCCGGAGAGTTGTTCGAGCGCCTCGTGACGCAGCACCCGGCGGATGATTTCAACGCCCTGGATTTCATCGCCATGCACCACGCCGGACACGAACAGCACCGGGCCCGGTTTCGCGCCATGCAGCACATGGATGGGCAGGCTCATCGGCATATCGTTGGAAAGCACGCTGACCGGCAGTTCCACGGTGACGCGGCTTCCCGCTTCGATGCTGTGATTGCCGATGCGGAGAGGTTTCATCCCTTGCCCCGCGTGCGGGTACGCCCGGGTTTGGCGTTTTTTTCCAGGAAGACGATAATGGCCTTAGCGACATCGACGCTGGTGGTCTTTTCAACGCCTTCAAGGCCCGGCGAAGAATTCACTTCCATGACCACGGGCCCATGGGCCGAGCGCAGCATGTCGACGCCGGCGACGTTGAGGCCCATGGCGCGCGCCGCCTTCAGCGCCGTTGCCTTTTCCAGCGCGGTAAGTTCGGCCATTTGCGCTTTGCCGCCGCGATGCAAATTGGAGCGGAAGTCGCCCGTGGCGCCGAATCGTTCCATGGTGGCGACAATGCGCCGGCCGACGACGAAGGCGCGGATGTCGCGGCCTTCCGATTCCTTGATGAAGGACTGGACAAGAATCGCGATATTGACGCCGTGAAACGCCTCGATCACCGAGCGCGCCGATTTGTGGGTCTCGCCCAGCACCACGCCGATGCCTTGCGTTCCTTCCAGGAGCTTGATGACCACCGGAGCGCCGCCGGCGATCTCGATCACGTCGTCGGTGCGCGTCGAATCATTGGCGAAAGCCGTGACTGGAAGCCCGACGCCATCGCGCGCCAAAAGTTGCAGCGAGCGCAGCTTGTCGCGCGAGCGCCCGATCGCCACCGACTCGTTGAGCGGATAGACGCCCATCACCTCGAACTGGCGGAGCACGGCCAGCCCATAGAATGTATGCGAGGCGGCAATCCGCGGGATCACCGCATCGAAGCCCGTGAGCTTTTCGCCCAGGAAGCGCAGTTCGGGCCGCTTCGAGGTAATATTCATATAACAGCGCAGATAGTCGATGGGCACGATTTCATGGCCGCGCGCCACCGCCGTCTCCATGATGCGCTGGTGTGAATAGAGCTTGGGATTGCGGGTAAGGAGGGCGATCTTCATTTGAATTTCTTTTTCTTGCGCGAAATGATGAACGACCGTCCGGGATGGACGGCGAACCGGCTTCTAATACTGGCACGTCCCAGCAGCATGGGAACCCCCATGTCGGTGCGGTCGGTGAGAGTGATCTCGGTCGTAAACGTGTGATCGCCAATTTCGACATCGGTCTCCACCACCAGGCGGGCCTCGCTGTACCCGCTGCTGTTCTTCACACGCCGCCGGCCCACGATCCGCATCGTACAATGATGATCGCGCCCGTTCACGGAAACACGAAAGCTGACCCGTGTCCCCGCGACGCGAATATCTTCGGCGTGAAGTGCCGCCGAACGCGCGCCCGTGTCGATTTTGGCGACGATCGGACCGATGCCGATGGCGGGCAACCGGACGCGCTCGCGCCAGCCGATGAGAACAGGCAGGTAATAGGGCCGGGGATGGGATTTGGGCGGCGGCATGAGCGAATAGCGAATAGGGGAAAATCGCACTATTCGCTACCCTCTATTCGCTATTCGCCAATCCGTATCGTCTCGGTAATTTCAATTCCGAAACCGGACAATCCCACATAGTGCCGGTTGCTGGAAGAGATGAGCCGGATCGAGCTGACATTGAGATCGCGCAGGATCTGGGCGCCGAGCCCTACGTCGCGCCAGGCCTGTTGGCGCTTGGCCGCACTCCCCGCCTTGGCCGTCGCCATCTGGCTGGCGGGAACGCCCGCCGTGCCTTCCTGTAGATAGACCAGGATACCGCGCCCCTGTTTCTTGAAAATATCGAACACGGCCTCAAGCGTGTGGCGGTTGCCGAACACATCCTCCAGCACATTCTCGCGGTGCAGTCGGACGGGGATATTCTTTCCGCCGGAAATATCGCCGTAGACGAGGGCTAATTGCTCCACCGCGTCGAACGGCGTCACATAGGAGAAGCCCCGCGCCGTGCCGATGACGGTGGAAACATCGAACTGTCCCGTCTGTTCGACAAGCCGCTCGCGTTTCTGGCGGTGGGCGATGAGATCGGCGACCGAGATGATCTTGAAGCCATGCGCGCGCGCGAAGGCTTGAACCTCGGGGCCGCGCCTCACCGAACCATCGTCGTTCACCAATTCGGAGATGACGCCCGCCGGATGGAGGCCCGCGAGTCTCACCAGATCGACGGCGGCCTCGGTATGGCCGGATCGCATCAACACCCCGCCCGATTTG
>JBOHKD010000118.1:0-5248 GCA_050728895.1 Aestuariivirga sp. | reverse complement strand
TCCCTACACAATGCCATCCGGGATTCCAAGCGCTATCGGGTTAGTTCGATATGGCAGTGGCGCTCTCACTGGCGAAGCATTTGATCTGCCGGAAACTTGTACAGGCGGGGCCGGTGCAAAACGCGCCGCCGCCCAAGCGCACCGTATCGGCCACGGCTTCGCGCTGGAAAATGAGCGCGCTTTCGAATCCTTGCGCCTTGCAGAAGGCATCGGCGGCGGGTTTACCGCAATCGCCAGCCTCGGTGAGGCAAGAGTCGAGGCGTTTGCCGTCCAATTCCGGAGCGAAGTAGTTGCGCACCGTGGCCTCGGCGAAACCGGCGGTGAAGAGGAGCAGAACAAAGGACGCGGGAATGATCCGGGTCATGCGGACCATCCGGCGGCGGGCCAGGACTGGTTTTTCTCGATTACCGTCATATTGGCTTTCGGCGCGGGCGATGCCATCCGCTGATGGTTCCCGGCGAAAGCTCCGGCGGACAGGAACAGGACGGTGAGGGCCAGGGTCGCGGTGAGGGTTTTCATTTCGTCTCTCCCAGTGTTAGGAAAGACATAAGCATCAGCACCCGAAGCACCGCTGAATGGCGCGTTCATCCGCCGTTTAGGTTGGAGACAAAAAAGGCCCCGGAACTTGCCGGGGCCTTCCAGTTGCAGGCAGTGTTTGCAGGGGATGGGGGGAAGAACTGCCTGGGGAAACTCAAATATCGGTACCGGAACGCGGAATTTCAAGTCTCGCGAGAGGGGGCTTTGGTGAAACCTTCCACACCGCGTTCCGGCATGTCCGGGCGTTGCCGCCCGGGACATAGTTAAGACTGGACGTCGGAACAATCCTCCGTTGCGCAGGGCTCAATGACGAGCGGTCCCATGACCGGGAAAGCCTGATTTTTATGAATAACTGTCACATGCATACTACGTTCGCCGGCGGTTTCGGTTGCAGGCCGGACGGCGGCGATAGCGGTTGCCGCGGTGGCGATCACTGCCAGGACGAAGAAGCTGTAGCGGATCATGGGATTTCCCTCTCAAACGGTGTCTCGATGTTGGGAGAACATTATACGGATGAGGTGGAACTCAGCGTGAATGGGCCGTTCATCTGCCGTTTAGGTGCGCCAAGATTGCTGCAACCGTTTGGCCCCTGTGTTACGTAATTGTGGCATGAACGGTTTTTCCGAACCGATGGAGCCCGATCTGGCCCCGCTGCTGGCGCGTATCGCCGGCGGCGACCGGGGCGCCTTTGGCCGCCTCTATGATCTTACCTCGAACCGGCTGTTTGCCGTGGTCCGCCGGGTTCTAAAACGGCCGGAGCTGGCCGAGGAAGCGTTGCAGGAGGCCTTTGTACGGGTTTGGCAGAAGGCCGCCCTCTATGACGCCACGCGGGCGAGGCCCATGGCCTGGCTGGCGGCGATTGCCCGCAACCAGGCCATCGATCTCAGGCGCCGGTCATCGGAGCGCGTTGGTGAGGAATTCGAGGGTAGCGAGGGCGGTTTACAAGGTGCGGTCCTGCCGGAAGCGGATTTGGCGCTGGAAATGAAGCGGCTACGGGAATGCCTGTCGCGCCTGCCGACGGATCGGCAGGATATGGTGCTTCTGGCTTATTATCAGGGCTGGAGCCGCGAAGAACTCGCGGCCCAGTTCCGCCGTCCGGTGACGACGGTCAAGACCTTGCTGCGCCGGAGCCTCATCACATTACGGGAGTGTCTCGATGGCCAAGCCTGAAGATCGCGAGGGCCTGGCGGCCGAATATGTGCTGGGTACGCTTGATCAGAGGGAGCGCGCCGATGCCGAGCGGGCCATGGCGGCGGATGCCGAATTCGCCACACTGGTTTCCGGTTGGGAGCGGCGGCTCATTCCCCTGGCACTGGCGCTGGAACCTGTCCCGGCTCCTTCCCACCTGCGGAGCAAAGTGATGGCGGCCATTTCGGCGGATGCCGCCGATCCACCCATTGTCGGGGTACTCGAACGCCGGGTCAGGCGCTGGCGTGGGGTGGCAATCGGGGCCTTTGCGATGGCGGCGGCACTTGCCGGTGTCATTGTGTTCCGTCCGCCCCAGTTGCCGGAGGGTGCGCGCTATGTGGCAGTGCTGGAGAGCGAAGGGCCGGGGCCCGCCTTTCTTGCTTCCGTCGATCTGGCAAGTGGCATAATTTCCGTGCGGCAGGTCGCGGCAACGACACCCTCAGGCAAATCCTACGAACTCTGGGCTTTGGGCGCGGGCCGCGAAAAGCCGCAGTCGCTCGGCGTCATCGCCGCCAATTTCCGAATTCTGGCTGATACACTGGGCAAGGTGGATGATGCCGCGCTTGGCGAGACAATCTTCGCGGTCAGCCTCGAGCCGGAAGGCGGCTCGCCCACCGGCCAGCCCACAGGGCCGGTCATGTTCACCGGCAAGCTGGTGGCCACGGAATAGTTTCAGAATCTAACGGGTGCGCGCGCCGCACGGCCCGGCAATTCGATCTTCTTCGGCATGGGCAGCAGGCCTTCGCGCTGCAGCTTCTTGCGCTGCAACTTGCGGGCCCGGCGCACCGCTTCCGCCTTTTCGCGGGCTTTTCTCTCGGAGGGCTTTTCGTAGTGGCCGCGGAGCTTCATCTCGCGGAAAATCCCCTCGCGCTGCATCTTCTTCTTGAGCACCTTGAGGGCCTGATCGACATTGTTGTCACGGACGACGACTTGCAAACGATACCTCGGATCTGGTCATGGGTGGTTGAACCGGAGCTTCCGGTAAGTGGCGGCGGGATAGCACAACGCTTCAGGCGTGTCGAGGGGTCAGCCGGTTGACGTGCCCCATTTTCCGGCCGTGCCGGGCTTTCGCCTTGCCGTAGAGATGAAGGACGGCATGGGGCTCGGCCGCAAGCTTTGCCCATTGATCGGCATCCTCGCCCAGCAAATTGGTCATCACCACATCGGAGTGGCGGAAAGGATTGCCAAGCGGCCAGCCGCAAATGGCCCTGATATGCTGCTCGAACTGGGAAACATTGCAGGCATCCATGGTCCAGTGGCCGGAATTATGGACGCGCGGCGCGATCTCGTTCACGACGAGGCCGCCGGCACCGGCGAACATCTCGATACCCATCACGCCGACATAATCAAGGGCGGCGATTATGCGTCCGCCGATGGCCAGCGCTTCTTCCACCTCTTCAGGAGCGATAACCGCGGGCACCGTCGTGGTGTGGAGAATATGGTTCAAATGGCGGTTCTCACACACGTCATAGATTGCGATGGCGCCATCACATCCCCGCGCCGCGACGATGGAGATTTCCATGTCAAAATTCACATGAGCTTCGAGGATCGCCGGCGCCTTGCCAATTTCCGCCCAGGCGGCCGCGGGACTCGTGCCCGCTGCAATCCGGGTCTGGCCCTTGCCGTCATAGCCGAAGCGCCTCGTCTTGAGGATCGCGGGCCGGCCGATTTTGGCAATCGCCGTCTCAAGGTCCGCTTCACTGGCAACGGGAGCGAAAGGGGCCACGGGAATTCCCAGCCCGGCGATAAAAGTCTTTTCCGCCACACGGTCCTGCGAGGTGCGAAGCGCCAAGGCATTTGGCCGCAAGGGGCGGCGGGTTTCAATGTAGTCCGCCGTCTCAGCCGGCACATTCTCGAATTCATAGGTGACGACATCGACGGCACCGGCGAAACGGCCAAGAGCGGTAAAATCCGTATAAGCGCCAATCGTGTGGGTGGCGGAAACATAAAAGGCCGGGCTGTCGGTCTCGGGCGCATAGATGTGGCATTTGAAACCGAGGCGGGCCGCCGCCAGCGCCAGCATGCGGCCCAGTTGGCCGCCGCCCAGAATGCCGACGGTAGCACCCGGCGCCAGCGGCTGGTCCATCAGGTCTCGTCCTTCGGCCGGTCGGCGACGGCGGCTGTCTGCCGGGCGCGCCAGGCTTCCAGGCGGGTTGCAAGTTTTGCATCGGAGAGGGCCAATACGCTTGCGGCAAGAAGTGCGGCGTTGACAGCACCCGCCTTGCCGATGGCCAGGGTGCCCACGGGCACGCCCGCCGGCATCTGCACAATCGACAGCAGCGAATCGCGCCCCGACAGCGCCTTGGATTCGATGGGTACGCCAAACACCGGGAGTGCGGTCATGGAGGCGGTCATGCCGGGCAGATGCGCCGCACCACCCGCACCCGCGATAATGACCTTGAAGCCCTGAGCCTTGGCGCCCGTGGCGAAATCATAGAGCCGCTGCGGCGTGCGGTGGGCCGAGACAATGCGGGCTTCGTGGGATATGTCCAATTCCGCCAGCGTATCGGCGGTATGTTTCATGGTCGGCCAATCCGACTGGCTGCCCATGAGGATGGCAACGGCGGCTGTGTTTTTCGCCATGGGCCAAGCGTCCTATGCGATAATGTCGGGGATCAGGATATTCTCGATCCGCTGGATTTTATCCTTCAGGTCGAGCTTCATTTTCTTCAGCCTGCGAAGCTGCAATTGATCGCTGGTTCCGATTTCTTCCAGCGATGCAATCGCCGTATCGAGGTCGCGGTGCTGCTGCAACAAATTTTGCAGTTTCGCCCGCATCGCGACTTCCTGCAATGTGTCCAGTTTCACACCCGCTCCCACGGCCGAACCGCAATTCGCCACGTTTCCAACTTGTCCACCTATGCCCTTGTCCGGCGTTCGACAAGTCCCCAAGTGTGTGTCATATTACTGTTGTCGTCAGATATCTTGACTGGAGGAACGCATGAGCCTTCAAGCGCATCTCAGTGAGCTTGCCGCCAAACATAAATCCCTGGAAGCCGAACTGGCCGATGCCATGGCCCACCCGGCTTCATCAGATGCCGAGATCGCCGAGATAAAGCGCCGGAAACTCAAGGTAAAAGACGAAATTACCAAACTCGAACACCAGTCCCACGCCGCTTAAGCCAAGGGCGGACGTTTGGCCGTCCAGCCTGCCTCCCTTTCATAGGCATGGCAGGCGCGAAGTACTGTGGCGTCATCGAACATGCGGCCCACGACGTGAAGACCTGCGGGCAATCCCGATTCGGTGAAACCGCAAGGGACGCTTGCCGCCGGTTGCTGCGTCAGGTTGAAGGGATAGGAAAACGGCGTCCAGTTCACCCACTTTCCCTTACCGTCGTCTACCGGCGACAATTTTCCCGCCGTGAAAGCTTGTATGGGCAGCGTGGGTGTCACCAGAAGGTCGTAGCGTTCCATGAAGGTCCGCATGTGGCTGCCGAGTGCCGCCCTTTCCTTCATCGCATCAAGATAATCATCGAGGCCGATCGACATGGATTGGCGCAGCACATCGGCGAGCATGGGGTCG
>JBOHKD010000117.1:0-5259 GCA_050728895.1 Aestuariivirga sp. | reverse complement strand
GTCCTGGGCTATCGCTCTGGGTTACGTGGCGAGCATCCTCGCCCATATGTTTATCAATGCTGGTTTGTTCTGATGCGCAGCGCCAGGGCGATACACATTGTCGGCTGCCATGCCGAGGGCGAGGTCGGCGATGTCATCGTGGATGGCGTGGCGCCACCACCCGGCAACACCGTCTGGGAGCAATCGCGCTTCATCGCTACCGACGGCAAGCTCCGGGCTTTCGTTCTCAACGAGCCACGCGGCGGTGTGTTCCGTCATGTGAACCTGCTGGTGCCCCCGAAAAACCCTGCGGCGCAAATGGGCTTCATCATCATGGAACCCGAGGATACGCCGCCGATGTCGGGATCGAACTGCATTTGCGTGGCGACCGTGCTGCTCGACACCGGCATCCTGCCAATGACCGCGCCCGAAACCCGTCTCATTCTCGAAGCACCCGCCGGACTGGTGGAAGTCACGGCCCACTGCCGCGATGGCAAGGCGGAACGCATTACACTTCGCAATGTGCCGTCATTCGCCGACCGTATCGCGGTCAAGCTCGAGGTCGAAGGTTTCGGCACGCTCACCGTGGACACGGCTTTCGGCGGCGACAGTTTCGTACTGGTTGATGGAAAGCCGCTGGGCTTTGCCATAACGCCGGACGAAGCGCGCGATATTGCCGTCCTCGGCCGCCGGATAGTCAAGGCTGCTAACGAGCAATTGGACTTTCATCATCCAGCCCTTCCCGGCTGGAAACATTTTTCCTTCGCCTTCGTGACCGGCCCCCTGGAGCGGGTGGATAATTGTCTCTCCAGCCGCAATGCCTGTGTCATCAAGCCGGGAAAGCTCGACCGTTCGCCTACGGGCACGGGTTGTTCGGCTCTGATGGCTGTGCTCCACGCCAAAGGTCTGATGAAAGTGGGCGAAACTTTCATCGGACGTTCCATTATTGAAAGCCGTTTTCTCGGCCGGATTGAGGAAACAGCGGAAGTGGGAGGCAGGCCCGCCATTATTCGCGCCATCACCGGCCGTGCCTGGATCACCGGGCAATCGACCCTTATGCTCGACCCCGACGATCCGTGGCCCGATGGCTACAAGCTTTCCGACACCTGGCCTAACCTCTGAGGGCGGCTCAGTTACCGTCTTCCGGCAGGCGCGGCAGGGGGTGAACGTCGATTCCCTCCTCAATCAGCGCCTTGGCGTCGGCCGTGCTGGCTTCGCCATAGATCCCACGCCTGATGGTTTCGGAATAATGAATCCGCCGGGCTTCCTCGGTGAATTTATCGCCGACATATTCGGCATTGGCTTCGATTAACCGGCGCATTTCGCGTACCATCCCGATCATCATCTGAACCCGGGGATCGATGGGTCCGGCCATCATTTTCTGTGTGGATTCCGTCTTGCGGTTGGATTTCACCGGAACGCCCGGAGACATCAACTGCTTCCCGACCTTGCTGGAGTCGCATACCGGACACGCGAGCAACCCACGTCCGGCTTGCGCGTCATAGGCAGCGCTGTCACGGAACCAGCCATCGAATTCGTGGCTCTTGTCGCAAACGAGATCGTACCTGATCATGGCATGTTACGTAGCAACCCGGAGAGGCCGTTTCAAGCCGGTAGCCGTTGCAGGGTGAACGCTTGCTTATTCTGTAAGGCCGGAATCCTCCGGCGCGCGCGGGTCACTTGCGCCGCGTCGATCTCGACGAGCAGAATGCCGGGATCGATCCCGGCTTCGGCAAGCACCTCGCCCCAGGGTGAAACGGCAAGGCTGTGGCCGAAGGTTTCCCGCCCGCTTTCGTGGGCCCCACCCTGGGCCGCGGCAAGCACGAAACTTCCGGTTTCGATAGCTCTTGTCCGCAACAGCACATGCCAGTGGGCCTCGCCGGTCGGCACCGTGAAGGCAGACGGCACCGTCATGATTTCAGCGCCGCGCCGCCCCAGTTCAAGATAAAGCGCGGGAAACCGCACGTCATAGCAGATCGTCAACCCCAGCTTGGCCCAAGGCAGGAGCGCCAAGGGGGCCTCCCCGCCCCCTTCATAAGTGTGCGACTCGCGCCAGACTTCACCCTCGGCCACGTCTACATCGAACAGATGGATCTTGTCGTAGCGTGCGGTAATAGCCCCGTCGGGCGCAAACAGCAGCGAACGATTGACCAGTTTTTCACCTGCACCTTTAAGCGCCAGAGAACCGATATTGAGCCATATGCCGAGCGACTTGGCGAGCAAGCCAAATCCGCTGACCGAAGCGTCCTCACTTTCAAGCCGCGCCAAGGCTTTGAGACGCGCCCGGTCGGGTTCGATAATATTCGTCATCTCGGGCGTCGTTACGAATTGCGCGCCACGCGCCTTGGCCTCGCGGATCAGATCACATGCGTCGTTGAAATTCCGGGCCATGTCGCGGCCCGAGCGCATTTGAACGAGCGCCGCCGTGAAATTCACGCGAGGACCAGCAGGGAGTCGAGCTTGCCCTTGCGATCGAGATCGTGAATGTCGTCGCTGCCACCCAAATGTGTTTCGCCGGCGAAAATCTGCGGCACGGTACGCCGCCCACCCGCCTTGAGCATCATGCGCTGGCGTTCGGCGGAGTCGCAGCTCACGTCGATTTCACGATAGGGAATACCCTTCTTCTTCAGAAGCGCTTTTGCGGCGTGGCAAAAGGGGCAATAGGGCGTGGTGTAGATCGTGATTTCAGGCATGGCCGTGGTTTCGGCGTCACATATGGAGGCGCGCGGGATTTAGAACAAGCGCGAAAATCAGCACGTCCACCTGTGCCGCCCCCGCCTGTTTCAGCGCCTGGGCGCAGGCGGCGGAAGTCGCTCCCGTCGTCAGAACATCATCCACCAGCAGGATTTTGCGGCCTGCGATATGGACGTGGTTTTCGGGTTCAACACGAAACGCACCCCGCAGGTTCTTCAGGCGTGCCCGGCTGTCGAGCCCAACCTGGGGCCGCGTTGCCTTGACGCGAGCGAGGAGGTCGCCGCGCCAGGGCTTGCCCGATTGCATCGCCAGGCGCTGGGCCAGATAGCCGGATTGGTTGAACCGCCGCTGCCACAAGCGTAAGGGATGCAATGGCACAGGCACGAGGACATCGGCATCGCCCAGCAACACACGCCCGGCCCGCGCCATCATCCGCCCCATCAGCAATCCTGCTTCCTGGGTGTCATGATATTTGAGCGCATGAACCAGCGCCCGCGAAGCTTCATCGAAGGCAACCGCCGCCCGGGCTCTGTTCCAGGGGGGTGGATCGCGGAGTGCTATCACGCTTAACGCTCCTTGCCCCTGATCGTAAGCGAAGGGAGTTCCCATCACCTCGCAGACGGGGTCGTCGATCTGCCGCAGTGAAGGCCAGCAGGCCGGGCACAAGCTCGCGGGCTCGCCCACCGGATCGCGGCAGGAAAGGCATCGGGGTGGCGTGATAAAATCCACCACGCCTCGCCACAATCGCATGGGATAGGTTTGCATGGCCCAAATCCTAGCACGATTGAGCGGACGTGGATTAGCCCCGGTATTTCCGTTATTGGCAGGGAAATGACGGACGAACCACAGGCGATCTTCGATCGCGCCCTCTATGTGAAGCGGGTCAAGCGGGCCCGCGCGGACGAGCCTAATATACTCGCGCGCGCGATTGCCGGCGAACTGGCCGGCCGCCTCGCTCTCGTCACCCGCGTCTTTGAGTGTGCTCTGATCATCGCACCCGACCCCCGGCCCATCGCCGACGTGGTCAAGGCGTCCGGAAAAGTCCGCCATGCCGTCGTGCGCGAACTGCCGGAGGATGACGATCTGGGTCTTGCGCTGGAAGACTTCGATTGCGTCTTCAATATTCTCGATCTCCATGCCGTCAACGATGTACCGGGCCAGATGAGCCAGATGCGCCGCGCGCTCAAGCCCGATGGCCTGTTTCTCGCCTGTCTTTTTGGGGGCGAGACATTGAGCGAATTGCGCCAGTCCTGGCTTGCGGCGGAAGTGTTGGTGACGGGCGGTGCCAGTCCGCGTGTCGCTCCCATGAACAGTGTGCGGGAGCTAGGCAGCCTGTTGCAGCGAACGGGCTTTGCCCTTCCCGTGGCCGACCTCGACCGAACCATCGTGCGTTACGGCGATGCCATTTCCCTGGTCCGCGAGGTAAGCCGCCTTGGCATGTCCAACAATCTCGTTGGACGCTCACGCCAAGCCGTATCGCGGCGCCTGTTTAATGCTGCAATGTCGCACTACCGGGAACATTTCGCCGATGCCGACACCCGCGTGCGCGCCACGCTGGAACTTGTCTGGCTTACCGGCTGGTCGCCGCATGAAAGCCAGCAACAGCCCTTGAAACCCGGCAGCGCCAAAATGCGCCTGGCGGATGCGCTCCATGTGCCGGAGGCCAAGTTGAAGCGGGATTGACCGGCTATGTGGCAAACCGGAAGTGCATGACGTCGCCGTCCTTCACCACATAGTCCTTGCCTTCCAGCCGGAATTTTCCCGCCTCGCGCGCACCCGCTTCGCCATTGCCGGCAATGTAATCGTCATAGGCGATGGTTTCGGCGCGGATGTAACCCTTCTCGAAATCCGTGTGGATGACGCCCGCCGCTTGCGGCCCCCTGGTGCCATTGGTGACGGTCCAGGCGCGCGCCTCCTTCGGCCCCACGGTGAAATAGGTGACAAGATGCAACAGATCGTAGCCGGCACGGATCACCCGGTTGAGGCCGGGCTCGGTAAGGCCCACGGCTTCGAGATAATCCTTTTGGTCGGCTTCGGGGAGAACCGCGATCTCGCTCTCGATCTTGGCCGAGACGACGACCGCGACGGCTTCCTCTTCCGCCGCGCGTTTGAACACGCGGGCGGAGAATTCATTGCCCTTGTCAGCCGCCGCCTCTTCGACATTGCACACATAGAGCACCGGCTTGGACGACAGCAATCCGAGGCCGCGAAAAATCTTCTCTTCATCCACCGTGCACTCCACCAGCCGCGCGGGCTTTCCTTCGCGCAGCAGCACCAGCGCGCGGTTGATGATGTGGACGAGTTCCTTGGCCTCCTTGTCTCCGGTCTTGGCGCGCTTCTCGAGATTGCCGATACGCTTTTCCAGCGAGTCGAGATCGGCGAGCATCAACTCCGTTTCAATCGTTTCGATATCGGAGATGGGATCGATTTTGCCTTCCACATGAGTGACATCGCCATCCTCGAAACAGCGCACCACATGGGCGATGGCATCGACTTCGCGGATATTGCCCAAGAACTGGTTGCCAAGGCCCTCGCCCTTGGAAGCGCCGCGCACCAGCCCCGCGATATCGACGAAGGTCAGGCGCG
>JBOHKD010000116.1:0-5300 GCA_050728895.1 Aestuariivirga sp. | reverse complement strand
GGACCGGGCCGAAAGCCTTCTCGTGTGCGAGCTCATAACACGAGCGGGAAACACCTCGTCCTATCCACCGCACAAGCACGACCAAGACGATCCCCCGCGGGAATCATTGCTGGAGGAAGTCTATTATCACCGGCTCAATCCGCCACGGGGATTTGCCTTCCAGCGCATCTATACGGACGACCGCTCCCTGGACGAGGCGATGGCGGTGGAAGACGGCGATGTGACGCTGGTACCCAAGGGTTATCATCCTTGCGCCACCGTCCATGGCTACGATCTCTACTGCCTCAGCGTGATGGCGGGCCCCAAACGGACTTGCCCATCCGGGGCGTAAAAGCGGGCATCGGCCTGGTCGAGCCGCTTGCGGATTTGCGTCACGATCATGGAATCGTCGGGCACGCAATTTTTGTAACTTAGATATTCACCGGCTTTGACAGGTTTGATAATCCGGGCTCCCTCGGCAAGGCCCAAAGGGATGGCGTTGGCACGGCGGGCCTCCGCCGCCGTCATGGCCCAGGCGCGGTATTCCGTTTCGCCGATCTTGCCCAAAGTCTCGCCAATTTTCAGATCGCGTTTGGCAACCGTAACCGCTTCGGCGACAGGATGATCGAGCGGCACCATATCGGCGCGGCCATGCAGCACGGCGCGAGCGGCGGAAAGTGGCACTTCAAGAGAAGTCAAATGATAGGGCCTGAAGAGGGTGAAGAACGGTCCCTTCCCAACCTTCAGATCGATCATGCGCTCAAGGACGCGCGGATGATCGCTTGCGACAATGCAGAACACGCCGGGCGCCACGCCCTTGCCGATTGAATAATCGACACAGCCCGTCTTGGAAAGCACGCCGCCGTGGGATTTCGGAATAAGCACCGAGGCAAGTTCCTCGCGGGTGGCGGCGGGGCCGTGCATGCCGGGGCGATCGGGCACGAGGCCGGTCGCATTGGCAATCGCCACCATCTCGATCATGGTCTTGGAGCCGTCGATGAATTCCACCAGCATGCGGGCGTTCATGTTGCGCGCGCGGGCTTCCGTCTCGTATTCGGCGGGCACGGCATCGAATTTCAGCGGATTGTTCTTGCCCTTGCCGGCGCAGACGATGGTGAGGCCGAGCGACTGGGCAAAGCCGATGATTTCCAGCGCTGCCGCAGGTTCGTCACCCGCGGCGCCGCTATAGACAACACCGGCCTTGCGGGCTTCGTTGTGGAGATGACGTCCGATGGTGATGTCGGCCTCGACATTGAGCATGACGACGGGCTTGCCGTTGCGGATCGCATCCAGCGCAAAGAGCGTGCCGGTGTTGGGATTGCCGGTGGCGTCGATGACAACATCAATTCGCCCCGCCGCCGCGAGCGCTGCCAGATCGGCGGTGACGGCGAGCTTGCCCTGCTCGATCGCTGCATCAATAGCGGAGGCCGATTTTGCTTCAACGATGTTGCCGCGATCATGGCCCGCCAGCAAAGCGGCGCCGACGGCAATTGGAATATCGATTTCGGCCACGGCCCCCAAGCGCAGACCCGGCATGAGGGCCAGTTGCACCACAATGTCGGTTCCCATCTGCCCCGCGCCTGCAAGGCCTACCGTCACCGGGCAGCCCTCCTGGGCGCGGATTTCGAGTTCGGCTGCAAGTGCGGAGACATTGGCGATCATGGCGGCACGATTAAGCATGCGGCCCGGATTAATCAATTGGCAAGAAGGGCGGCGCACTATGGAAACCTGCTTTGTGTGAGGTTGTGGCATGCTTTCCGACCCAGATTACAACAGCACGTTTCCTGCCTTTACCTTGACCTGCCCGGGCTATCGCAGTGGTCCCGCCCGCGACGGCAGCGCTCCCTCCAGCGGCAATCTTTCCTTCATGATCGGCAACGACGTGCTGGCCGAAATCGGCCACGCCGATTTGATCGAGAGCTGGCGCGCGGCGGTATGCCTTAGCGCCGCGGAGGCCGCCCGGATGACGGAGCAGGCGGGCGAGCATCTTGCTGAAATTCTCGACGGCGGGCTTGCCACGGCCGACCTGACGGAGGCCGTGACCGATGCCGCCGTGGTCTTCCTGCTGGCCATGAAGCGCCATGGCATCTCGGACCCAAAGCGGATTCCCGCCTGCACCGTGATGTGGCATGGACAGGATGGCCGGGGGCATGTTCTTCTGGGCGCATGAAGAAGCGAAAGCCCGGCCAATCGCCGCCCGTTTCCGCATCCGAATATGGCCGCAGCCTGCAAGGGATCGGCTTTAATCTGCTGGTCAAGGATGTGGCGCGGGCGGTGAAATTCGCCACGGAGGTGCTCGGCGCCACAAGCTATTACGATGACGAGGACTTCGCCGCCATGAAACTCAATGGCGGGGATTTCATGTTCCATGCCGATCACACCTACCAGGGCCACCCGCTGATCGGCGTGGTGGCGGATGTGGAGGGACGGGGCGCCGGTGTCGAGCTTCGCATCTATGGCCGCGATCCCGATCTGGCGGAAAAAAGCGCCCGCGCCGGCGGCTGGACAGTACTGGCCGGAGCCATGGACAAGCCCCACGGGCTTCGCGAGTGCATGATCATCGACGATGAAGGCTATGTCTGGGTGCCGGGGGTGGCGATCCCGGACTGAAGCAGAATTCCGCTTCAACTTGTGGGAGCCGCGCCAGACGGCTAAGATGCGGCCATCATGGTCAAGAACATCGGGCATTTCATCGGCGGCAAGCATGTGAAGGGCGCCTCGGGCCGCTTCGCTGACATTTTCAATCCCAACACCGGCGAAGTTTCGGCCAGGGTGGCACTCGCCTCGCAAGGTGAACTGCGAGCCGCGGTGGAGAACGCCAAGGCAGCCCAACCCGCCTGGGCCGCCAAGAACCCGCAAGCTCGCGCCCGGGTGATGATGCGGTTCCTCGATCTGGCGGCCAGGCATCGGGAAGAACTGGCGGCGCTCATCTCAATGGAACACGGCAAGACCATTCCCGATGCGCTTGGCGATTTGCAGCGTGGCGTCGAAGTGGCGGAATTTACCGTCGGCATTCCGCACCTCCTCAAGGGCGAATATAGCGATGGCGCCGGCCCCGGTATCGACATGTTCTCCATGCGCCAGCCGCTCGGTGTGGTGGCAGGCATCACGCCGTTCAATTTCCCGGCGATGATACCTTTATGGAAATGCGCTCCGGCAATCGCCTGCGGCAATGCCTTCATCATGAAACCTTCGGAACGCGATCCCTCTTGCCCGATGCGGCTGGCCGAATTGTTCCTCGAGGCGGGCCTTCCGCCGGGCATTCTCAATGTGGTGAACGGCGACAAGGAAGCCGTCGACGCCATCCTCGACGATCCCGACATCAAGGCCGTGGGTTTCGTCGGCTCGACGCCCATTGCGCTCTATGTCTATTCGCGCGCCGCCGCTGCCGGCAAGCGGGCGCAATGTTTCGGCGGTGCCAAGAACCACATGATCGTCATGCCCGACGCCGACATGAACCAGGCCGTCGATGCGCTGATTGGTGCTGGCTATGGCTCGGCCGGTGAACGCTGCATGGCGATCTCGGTCGCCGTTCCGGTGGGCGAGGCTACGGCGAACGCGTTGATGGAAAAACTCGTTCCCCGCGTCGAGGCGCTGAAGGTCGGCCTTTCCACCGACCGGGAAGCCGACTATGGGCCGCTCGTCACCAAACAGGCGCTGGAGCGCGTCAAGGGCTATATCGATGTGGGGCTCAAGGAGGGCGCCACACTTGCCGTCGATGGCCGCGGTTTCAAGATGCAGGGCTACGAGAACGGATTTTTCCTCGGCGGCTCGCTGTTCGATCATGTGACCAGGGATATGCGCATTTACAAGGAAGAGATTTTCGGGCCGGTGCTGTCGGTGGTGCGCGCCAAGACGTATGCCGAAGGCGTTTCGCTGGTGAACGATCATGAATTTGGCAATGGCGTTGCCATTTATACTCGCGACGGCGATACGGCGCGCGACTTCGCCTCGAAGATCCAGATCGGCATGATCGGCATCAATGTGCCGATCCCGGTACCGCTCGGCTATCACACATTTGGCGGCTGGAAACGCTCGGGCTTCGGCGATCTCAATCAGCATGGCCCGGATTCGGTGCGATTCTACACCAAGACCAAGACGGTGACGACACGCTGGCCCTCCGGCATCAAAGAAGGCGCCCAGTTTTCCATCCCGACGATGCGGTGAGAGGCGGTCGCGTCTCAATAGTTCAGATAGACCGTCCGGTTGTCGGTATAGAGCGCCGCTGGCGGTGTTACCTGGGCGGGCAGCACGCCGTCGATCGTGTGGCTGCCGGGGCCTAAGCCGCCGGCCGCCGATAGCGCTGCGGAATAGGCAACGCTGTTGGCGCCGTTCACCATCGATCCGCTATAATTGGTGACAGAGGAAAGGGAGCTAAAGGAAATCGTATAGGGCGTGCCCGCCGAGCACACGACATTGACCGCCGAGACAGCGGTTTCGCCACCCGCAATCGTGCCGACAGCGCCGAAGTTAAGCTGCCCGGCGGTGACCAGGCAGCTCGTTTGAATCTGTACCCGCGCCTGAAAATTGACGGCGAGCTGCGCTGCAAGGGCGGGTGAGGCGCACGCCAGGCCCAAGGCCAAGGCCGGCACAGATCGTCGGAACCTCAGCATGAGCCCTTCCCCATGGGGCAGTCTCTAATCTACAAAGCCTTAAACCCCCGTGGAGAAAAGCGGTTAACGGTCTGACTGGGGGCAGCGGGGGCTTCATTGCGGCATGACACTTCTCGATATTTATAATGCGCGGGTGGTATCCGGCGAGGTCAGAGCCGATGCCCAACAGGCCGATGTAGCCGTCAAATTGTCGATTCTGGCCAGCGGCATTGAAGCGGGCCTTGGAGATCGCGGAAATGGATTCCTGGCGCGGTTGCTCAGACCCGCCGCGGCTCCTGCGTTAAAGGGAATTTACCTTCATGGCGAGGTCGGGCGCGGCAAGACCATGCTGATGGACATGTTTTTCGCGCATACCGGCATCGCGGCCAAGCGCCGCGTTCATTTTCATGCCTTCATGCAGGATGTGCATCAACGCCTGCACGCGGCGCGCCGAAGATCCCGCGATGCCATTGCCCCCGTGGCGGCTCAGATCGCGGGCGAAGCGAAGCTCCTGTGCCTCGATGAAATGCAGATCGGCGACATTGCCGATGCGATGATCGTGGGCCGCCTGTTCGAGGCGCTGTTGGCCCAAGGCACGATTATCGTGACGACCGGCAACCTGGCCCCGGAAGACCTGTACTCGGATGGCCTCAACCGGCAATTGTTCTTGCCCTTCATCAAGCTGCTGCGCGAGAAACTCGACGTGGTGGCGCTTGCAGGGGACACGGA
>JBOHKD010000115.1:0-5304 GCA_050728895.1 Aestuariivirga sp. | reverse complement strand
AGCGTGGGCGCGGGTTCGCGCCAACCGCCGGAAGACACGACCGGCACTTCTGCGTGACTTTGCGTCCACGCAACCCTTCGTCACAGAAGGGACAAGAACTACCCCTAGGCCGCCGCATAACCGGCGCCACAGTAGGCGAAGCTATGCCTCCTGACACAATAGCGATTCCCATTTCCGCGCTTTGCCATTAAACTGACGCGCGGAGCCAATAAGAGTATGACCATGAACGATCAATCCAAAACCGGCCCTGCCGACTATAAGCTCGCCGATCCCGTGCAGTTCGCCCACAACATGGCGAAGGTGTTCGAGCAGGCGGCGGCCATCGCGCGCATTATGGCGCAGCGGCCGGACCTTGGCCAAAAGCAGGCCGAAGCCCAGGTGACACCCGTCGATCAGGTCACCAAAACAATGTCCGCCGTGGCTCAGGCCTATATGGCCGATCCGCAAAAACTGATGGATGCCCAGATGCAGCTATGGGCGGGTTATACGCAGCTCTGGCAGAGCTCCTGGGCTCGCCTCCTGGGCGAACCGGCCTCCCCGGTGGCCGGGCCCGTCCGCAACGACAAACGCTTCACGGACAAGGATTGGCAGGAAAACGCCGTTTTCGATTTCCTCAAGCAATTCTATTTAATCTCCGCCGATTGGGCGCAAAACCTCGTTAAAAACGCCGAAGGCATCGACGACCGCACCCGCCACAAGGCGCGCTTTTACGTCGAGCAGATCGCCAATGCGCTGTCGCCTTCCAATTTCGCTCTTACCAATCCGGAGGTTCTGCGCACCACGCTCGCCACCAGCGGCGCCAATCTGATCGAGGGGTTGAAACGTCTCGAAGAGGATATGAAGGCAGGCAACGGCAGCTTGCGCATCACGCAGTCCGACACCACCGCCTTCGAAATCGGCCGCAATATCGCGATCACTCCCGGCAAGGTCGTCTTCCGCAACGAGATTTTCGAGCTTATCCAGTATTCGCCCACAACGGCCGAGACCCATGCCGTTCCCCTCGTCATCTTCCCGCCGTGGATCAATAAATTCTATATTCTCGATCTCAACCAGAAGAAATCCTTCGTGCGCTGGGCCGTGGCACAGGGCCTCACGGTGTTCATGGTCTCATGGGTGAACGCCGGCGCGGACCAGGCCCGCAAGAGTTTCTCAGATTATATGCGCGATGGCTTCCTCGCGGCGCTCAAGGCGGCGCAGGATGCAACGGGAGCCGAGAAGGTCAACGTCATCGGCTATTGCATCGGCGGCACGCTGACGGCGGCCTCGCTCGGCTACATGGCGGCAAAGGACGACAACCGCATCAATTCGGCGACGTTCTTCACCGCCCAGGCCGATTTCGAGAAGGCCGGCGATCTTCTGGTTTTCGTCGACGAGGAACAGGTCAAGTGGGTCGAGGACCGCATGTTGGACCAGGGCTTTTTGCCCGGAGAGCGCATGGCGGATGCCTTCAACCTGCTGCGCTCCAACGATCTCATCTGGTCGCATGTAATCAACAACTATCTGCTGGGCAAGGAACCCACGCCCTTCGACCTCTTGTACTGGAATTCCGATTCAACCCGCATGCCGGCGGGGGTGCATTCCTTCTACCTGCGCGAATGCTGTCTCGCCAACAAGCTCGCCCTGGGCAAAATGGTGCTCGACAATGTGCGGATCGACCTCAAGAAGGTAAAGGTCCCGGCCTATAATCTGGCCGCGCGCGACGACCATATAGCACCCATGGCTTCGGTGTTCAGGATCGGCGATCTGATGGGCGGGGAAACGAAATTCGTGGTTTCGGGTTCCGGCCATATCGCGGGCGTGGTCAATCCGCCGGAGGCCCGTAAATACAAGTACTGGACCAATGCGAAACCGCCCGCGGCGCTCGAAGACTGGTTCACGGGCGCCACCGAACACGCCGGTTCCTGGTGGCCTGATTGGTTCCAGTGGGTCGCCCAGCATTCGGGGCCGAAAATTCCGGCGCGTGAGCCCGGCGAGGGCAAACTCAAAGCCCTTGGCGAGGCGCCCGGCACCTATGTCAAGGTCAAGGCCGGCTGAAACTTCCAATCACGTTTCCGCGATGGAATTTGATGGCATCTCATGGAATCATTCCAAGGCTCTGGCGTTCCAGTGTTTTTCACTCAAGCACCTGTGCCTGGAGTTGACTGGAAATCGTGCCGGAAAGGCTTAGATAAGAGCCAAGTTCAACGCTTGGTCCCGTACGTTTCGAAAATGCTGAAAGCCCTTGCACTTACACTTACCGTCGCGATTTTTCTCAGCGCCGGCTTCACCCTGGCACCGGCGGATTCCCCGGCGCCGCAAGGTTTGACGCGGACCGAAACTCTCACGGTGGAAAATCTGACGACCATTCCTTTCGAGCCTTTTACGGTGCAAGCCCGCGCCACACCCAAAACCGACCGCGAGGACAAACCCAAGACGTGAGTCTGCTCCCCCCGTCCCCTGCACCCCCGCAGACTCATTGAAGGCCCGGAGCCCCCCGCCCGGGCCTTCCCCTTTTTCAGCTCCGCATTTTCTTGCCTTCGGGATCATAGAGCGGACGCGCTTGCACCACCGCGGGATAGAATTGCCCAAGGATTTCGATTTCGAGTTTGGTGCCATCGGCGGCGCAATCGGTTGGGACATAGCCGACCGCCATGCTCTTCTTGACGGAGTGGGCGTAGCCGCCGGAGGTGACATAACCGACGCATTTGCCATCATGGAAAATCGGTTCGTCGGCTACGCAGTCGATGTCCTTGGTATCGACCGTCATGGTGACGAGGCGGCGCTTCGGTCCTGCCGCCTTCTCCTTGGCGGCGGCCGCCTTGCCGATGTAATCGGCCGGTTTGTTGTAGGCGACGAAGAGATCGAGGCCGGACTCGGCGGCGGTGAAATCCGGACGGAAGTCCATGGTCCATACGCCCCAGTTTTTTTCCAGCCGCATCGACATCAGCCCCCGTCCGCCGAAGAGCTTCAGGCCAAGGTCCTGGCCCGCCGCCTCGATGGCTTCGAACAGCCGCAACTGATATTGCGGGGCGCAGTAGATTTCGTAGCCCAACTCGCCGGTGAAGGACACCCGCGCCACGATCACCGGAACATCGCCCACCACGCTCTGGCGAATATCGAGGAATTTGAACGTCTCATTGGAAACATCGTCGCGCGTGAGTCGTGAGAGAAGCTCGCGTGATTTTGGTCCGGCAATGGAAAGCCCCTGAAGTTCGTCGGTACAATTCTCGTAGGTAACACCTTCATTCGGCAGGTGCATTTCGAACCAGCGCCGGTGCATGTTCTGCACCGCACTCGATCCGAACAGCCAGAAGCAGTCGGACCCGAGGCGGGCGACGGTCAAATCGCCGTAGAGCTTGCCAGCAGGGGTCAGCATCGGCGTCAGTGCCAGACGGCCAACTTTCGGCAGGCGGTTCGCCAGCATGCGGTCGAGGAAGGCTTCCGCGCCCGGCCCTGTGACCTTGTGCTTGGCATAGTTGGCAATCTCGATCATACCCACCGCCTCGCGCACGGCACGCACCTCGTCCGCCACATGGGCGAAGGCGTTGGAGCGGCGGAAGGTCGGCGTCTCATTGGCCTTGTCAGGCGAGCCCGCAAACCACAAGGCGTGTTCGAGCCCGTAGGAGGTTCCCATGACGGCGCCACGGGCGATGTAGCGGTCATAGAGCGAGGTGGTCTTCTGCCTGCGGCCCAAGGGCAGCGTCTCGTTGGGATAAGTGAGGATGAAGCGGCGGGAATAATTCTCGGCCGACTTGATGGTGCCCCAATCGCGGGTGGCGAAGGCACCGAAACGCGCGACATCCATGCCCCAGACGTCGATTGAGGGTTCGCCATTGATGATCCATTCGGCCATGCACAGGCCGACGCCGCCGCCCTGGCAGAAGCCCGCCATGACGCCCACTGCCGCCCAGTAATTCTTCAGGCCCGGCACGGGACCGATCAGCGGATTGCCGTCGGGACCGAAGGTGAAGGGGCCGTTGATCACTGTCTTGATGCCGACGCGGCCAAGGGCCGGCATGCGTTCGAAGGCGAGTTCGAGGCGTTCGGAAACCCGGCCGAGATCGTCCTGCAGCAGCTCGTGGCCAAAGTTCAGTGGTGTGCCGGAAACGGCCCAAGGCACGCAGTTCGTCTCATAGGTGCCGAGCACCATGCCGAAGTGCTCCTGGCGGGTGTAGGCGTTGCCCTCATAATCGACAGTGACGGCCGCTTCCTTGCCATGGTTGCGCAGTTCCGGAATTTCCTCGGTGATGAGGTAATGGTGCTCCATCGGCTGCACCGGCAGGTCGATGCCGGCCAGGCGGCCCACCTCGCGGGCCCACAGGCCAGCGGCATTTACCACAATATCGGCGCGTATTGTGCCTTGCGGCGTCACCACGTCCCAAGCGCCGTCTGAACGGTATTTCGTTTCGAGCACCGGCGTCTCGCGATAGACCTTGGCGCCGTAATGCCTTGCGCCCTTGGCATAGGCGTGGGTCACGCCCGCGGGGTCAACATGGCCGTCGACCGGCTCAAACAGGGCGCCGAGATATTTGGAAGGATCGATGAGCGGGTTCAGATCGCGGGCGTGTTCGAGGGAAATGAAATCCGTCTCCAGATCCATGTAGCGGGCCTTGGCGCGTTCCTGCTTCAGATAGTCGAGGCGCTCCGGCGTCGAGGCGAGATAGAGGCCGCCGGGACGATGGATGCCACAGGACTGGCCGGTGAGCGTCTCGAGTTCCTTGTAGAGGTTGATCGTGTAGCCCTGCAGCCGCGCGATGTTTGAATCGGCGTTGATCGTGTGGATCATCCCCGCCGCGTGCCAAGACGAGCCCGACGTCAGCTCCTTCCGCTCAAGCAGCACCACATCCTTCCACCCCATCTTGGCGAGGTGATAGAGGATAGAGCAGCCGACCACGCCTCCCCCGATGACCACGACGCGCGCATGCGTTTCCATTGCTTGATCCTCTCACATTGCTGGAAAATGGCTTTCGCCACTTACGGATGATCGGTCAAGCCGACATTTCCTCAAGCGACGCTTGAGAGCCCAACAACGCAAAACGGCCGGAATTTCCTCCGGCCGTTTCGTGAGAGATGTGACCCGAATTAACGTTTCGAGAACTGGAAGCTGCGGCGGGCCTTGGCACGGCCGTACTTTTTGCGCTCCACCGCGCGGCTGTCGCGCGTGAGGAAGCCCGCTTTCTTGAGGAGGCTGCGAAGCTCGGGCTCGAAATAGGTGAGCGCCCGCGAGATGGCATGACGCACCGCACCCGCCTGACCCGAAAGGCCGCCGCCGGCGACGGTGCAATTAATGTCGATCTGGGTGGCGCGATTGGCAGTCACCAAGGG
>JBOHKD010000114.1:0-5311 GCA_050728895.1 Aestuariivirga sp. | reverse complement strand
GCAATGAATGGAACAATCGTTTCACCGCGGTCTGGTCGCTGGGTGACTTGGCGGCCGGCGTGAGTGCACCCGGCAGTAATGTTTACATTTCAAAAAATGTCACCGCGGAAAGGGAAAACCTTGAACGCGCCCGCTCGACGCTTGAAATCCGCATCGAGCAAGCCAGGACAGAAATCACCGCCAATGTTCCAGCCGATTTGGCGGATCGCCCCTTGCGGGCACTCACCAATGTCGATCAGGCGCTCTCAACCCTGGTGGCGAATGGAAGGCGGGCGCTGGCGGATTACGAACGCGACGACATGATCAACGCGGCGCGCTCTATGGCGCTTCTCGAAAAAAGCTATGCCATCGTGAAAAACCGCATCAACAACACCGCCTGGGCCGTCCGCGACCTGCAGGCCGACTACGCCAGCCGTTATCTGGCACAGGTTCAATCCCTCAAGCGCTATGAGTTTCTCATCGGCGGTGGCATCCTGTTCATGGTGTGCTGCGTGGTTTTCTACGGCCATTGGGTCGGAAGCCTGATGAAACGGAAATATCACGAACTGGAACGCGCCAACGCCGAAGCGGAAGTTTTTGCCTCGAAATTGCAGGGCGTCAACGACGATGTCGTCAGGCTCAACCGCGATCTTGAAGAAAATTTCAATAAACTCCGCGACGCCCAGGATGAATTGGTGCGCAAGGGACGCATGGCGCAGCTTGGCCATCTCACCGCGACTGTCGCGCATGAAATCCGCAATCCGCTGGGCGCGGTGCGGACATCGGCCTATCTGCTGGAGCGCAAGACCAAGGACAAGGGTCTCGGTGTCGAACCGCAGCTTGAACGCATTACCAATGGCGTGATGCGTTGCGACAATATCATCACCCAGCTTCTCGATTTCGCGCGAAGTTCCGCACTTGCCCTCAAGGATGTGGAGTTCGACGGCTGGCTCACCAAGGTTTTGGAAGAAGAAGTGCCCAAGCTTCCCGGTGCTGTCACGGTGGAATTCAACCCCGGTGTTCCGGACCTCGCCATCGCCTGCGACGAAGGCAGGCTGCAACGCGCGGTGATCAATCTTCTCGCCAATGCGTCCGAAGCCATGGTCGGCAATGGCCACGATCCGGCGAAATTTGCCTGCGCCAATCCCAAGATCGTTGTTACCACGGCGCGGAGCGCGCGCGGAGTTGAAATCGCGGTCCGCGACAATGGGCCCGGCATTTCGGAAGAGAATATGAAACGGATCCTGGAGCCCTTGTTCACCACCAAGAATTTTGGCACAGGCCTCGGCCTGCCGGCAATCGAGAAGATCATGGACATGCATGGCGGCGGCCTCGAGATTGCCTCGAAGCCCGGCGAAGGCGCTTGTTTCACCCTCTGGCTGCCCATGCTCCAGGCAAATCGGGCCGCCGCGTGATGGCAAGACAGCTCTCCATTCTCGTGGTCGATGACGACGCCGACAACGCCAACTCGATGGGTGAACTGTTCGAGACCGAAGGCCATAACGCGACCGTGGTGGACTCAGGCGAGGCGGCGATTGAAGCTTTCCGGCACACCAAATTCGACGTGGCGTTCATGGATGTGATGATGCCGGGCAAGAACGGGGTCGAAAGCTTTCTGGAAATCCGAAAAGTGGCGCCCGCGGCCAAGGTCTACATGATGACGGGCTACAGCGTTGAGCAGTTGTTGCAACAGGCCATGGATCATGGCGCGCTGGGCGTGCTGTCGAAACCCATCGATACCGCCAAGGTGCTGGCCGTACTGGCCGAGATCGGATCCAACGGCATTGTCATTGTCGCCGAAGACGATCCGGGCTTCGGCTCCCAGCTCCAGGAAATGATTCGAAACGCCGGGCGGGCCTGCCATCTGGTGCGCGATGGCCGCGAGGCGCTCGACCATGCGGAGAGTCCGAACGTCCTGATCTTCGATCTCAAGGCACCGCTCATCCAGGGCATGGAAGTCTATTCCAGCCTTCGCCAGGCGGGCCGCATCGTGCCCACCATCATCATCACCGCCAGCGGTGCCGATTACCACGACACGCTGGAGGCCATGCGCGATGTGGCGATCACCGGAATTCTCAATAAGCCCTTCGATCCCATGAGCCTGCTTGACCGGCTCGACGCTCTTGTTGCCTGACAATCAAGGAGACCATCGATGACCCGGCCGCTCAACATCCTGGTGCTTGACGATGACGCGGAGAATGCCGACTCGCTGGCGGAGCTTTTCGCCATGGACGATCACAAGGTGATCGTCGCCTATAGTGGCGAACAGGCAATCGAGGCCTTCAGCCGCAACAAGGTGGATGTGGGTTTCTTCGATGTGATGATGCCCGGCAAGAACGGCGTCGACAGCTTCATCGAAATCAAGCAGGCCCATCCCGCCGCCAAGGTCTATTTCATGACCGGCTACAGCGCCGACGATCTTCTGAAGCGGGCGTTCGATTGCGGCGCGATGGGGGTATTCGGCAAACCCATGGACTTGCCGAAGGTGCTCCGCGTTCTGGATGCGGTGGCGGCGTAGGAACTCTTAGCGCGTGCTCAGGAAAAGTGGAACCCACTTTTCCGTATGGATCACGCGCCAGACTATGTTGGCGATCACGTTTATCACTTTAAGTCGAACCGACTTAAAGTGATCGTGATCTAGGCCATCGCCTTTTGCAAATTGGTATCAATGGTGTCGAGGAAGCCCTCGGTTGACAGCCAGTTCTGCTCTGGCCCGATAAGAACGGCGAGGTCCTTGGTCATTTTGCCCGCTTCAATGGTCGCCACGACAGTTTTTTCCAGCGTCTCCGCGAATTTTTGCAATGCCTTGTTGCCGTCGAGCTTGGCGCGGTGCTTGAGGCCGCCGGTCCAGGCGAAGATCGAAGCCGCCGAATTGGTGGATGTCTGCTTGCCTTGCTGGTGAAGGCGGTAATGGCGCGTCACCGTGCCGTGGGCCGCTTCTGCCTCCACCGTCTTACCGTCGGGCGTCATCAGTACCGAGGTCATGAGACCCAGCGACCCGTAACCTTGCGCCACGAGATCGGACTGCACGTCGCCATCGTAATTCTTGCAGGCCCAAACATAACCGCCGGTCCATTTCATCGCCGAGGCCACCATGTCGTCGATCAAGCGATGCTCGTAGGCGATTTTGCGCTTCTCGAAGTCGGCCTTGAATTCGGCCTCATAAATGGCCTGGAAAATATCCTTGAAGCGGCCGTCATAGGCCTTGAGGATGGTGTTCTTGGTTGAAAGATAGACCGGATAGTTGCGGGCGAGCCCGTAGTTCAGGCTGGCGCGCGCGAACTCGGCAATCGAGTCGTCGAGATTGTACATGGCCATGGCGACGCCGGCACCCGGCGCCTTGAATACTTCCTTCTCGATTACCGTTCCGTCCTCGCCTACGAATTTGATGGTGAGCGTGCCCTTGCCGGGAAAGGTGAAATCGGTGGCGCGGTACTGGTCGCCGAAGGCGTGACGGCCGATGATGATGGGCTGGGTCCAGCCGGACACCAGGCGCGGCACGTTGCGGCAAATAATCGGTTCCCGGAAGATGACACCGCCCAGAATATTGCGGATCGTGCCATTCGGGCTTTTCCACATCTGCTTGAGGCTGAATTCCTTAACCCGCGCTGCGTCCGGCGTGATGGTGGCGCATTTCACGCCCACGCCATGTTTCTTGATGGCGAGTGCCGCGTCGATCGTCACCCGGTCGGAGGTTGCATCGCGGTTCTCGACCGAAAGATCGAAGTAATCGAGATCGATGTCGAGATAGGGATGGATCAGCTTCTTCTTGATAAGGTTCCAGATGATGCGGGTCATCTCGTCGCCGTCAAGTTCGACGACCGGGTTTTCGACCTTGATTTTTGTCATTGCAAACTACCTCGTGCCTATCGCGCCCTATAGCAGCCACCTTGCACGGGAGCAATTCAAACGCCAGAGTGCGCGGGAACATGAGCCCTACACGCGTCTTCTTCACCGCTCTTTTGCCCTTCGCTTCGGGCTATTTCATGAGCTATCTGCTGCGCGCCGTGAATGCCGTCGTGGCACCCGATCTGGTGCGCGATGCAGCACTTTCGCCGGTCGAGCTTGGCCTTCTGACGGCGGCCTATCTCGGCGCCTTCGGGCTTTTCCAATTGCCCTTGGGCGTGCTGCTCGACCGTTATGGACCGCGCAAGGTTCAGGCGGCACTTTTGTGCATCGCGGGCACGGGCTGCGCCTGTTTCGCCATGGCGCCGGGATTTGCCGGCCTCTTCGCGGCGCGCGCCGTCATCGGGCTTGGCTTCTCGGCCGGGCTGATGGCGAGTTACAAATCCTCCGCAACATGGGTCCCCATCGAGCGCCGCTCGCTTGCCAATGCTACGATCATGTCGTTCGGCGCGCTGGGCGTGGTCGTGGCCACCGAACCCACGGAATTCCTCGTAACACTTGTAGGCTGGCGCAACGCCTTCCTGGTCTTCGCCGGGCTCATCTTTTTGGCTGCCGCGCTGATTTTCGCCGTGGCGCCACGTGCCGACACGAATCATATCTCGGCACCGCTTCGCCGCCAATTCGCCGACATGATCGCCATCATGCGCCTGCCGCTGTTTGGCCGCGTGGCGCCGCTCCTCGGCCTTACGGCGGGTGTGCAGATCGGCATCCAGACGCTGTGGGCGGGCCCGTGGTTTCGCGATGTGATGGGTCTTGCCCGCGATGATGTCGCCCGTCATCTCCTGTGGATGGCGCTGGCTTTCATGACTGGCATTCTGTCGGTGGGCATTTTGGCCGACCGGCTGGGACGCAGGGGCGTTGGCCCCATGCGGGTGATGCTGGGATTCAATGTCGTCTATTTCATCGCGCAAGCCCTGATTGTTTTCCGGGTGGAGACTTTGCTGATCCCCGCATGGCTGACGGTGGCGGCCTTCGGGCAGGTGGCCATCCTGGCTTTCCCCTGGTTTGCCGCGCGCGTTGGCGCCGATCTCGCGGGCCGCAGCAACGCCACGATCAACTTCACCATGTTCGCCGTGGCTTTCAGCGCGCAATATATCGTGGGTCTTATCATCGGGTGGTTTCCAGCGACGCCCACGGGCTATGATCCCAGGGGATATAGCTGGGCCATCGGCTTGTTCCTGGCAGCGCAACTTGTAGCTTTCTTGTGGTATCTCAGCGGCGGCGATTTCGACGCCAAGGAGAATTAGAATGTTCAATCCGGTCATCGCCGAGGTCACCCGTGGCGGCATTGTCGAAAGCCGGCATACGGGAGCTTGGGTGGCTGTCGACCGCGATGGCCGCGTTGCAGCTTCGGCGGGTGATATCGAACAGGCGGTGTTTCCACGTTCGGCCATCAAGGCCTTTCAATGCCTGCCTTTGATCGAGA
>JBOHKD010000113.1:0-5359 GCA_050728895.1 Aestuariivirga sp. | reverse complement strand
AGCACGCCGTCACGCTCGAAAATCGCTCGCACCCCGGCTGGGTTGGTGTGCTCGACACCATGGAATACGGCAAGCCCGCCATCGCCGTGGCACAACATGCGCAGCATGGGAATGGCACGTTCGATTGCCGCGTTGAGTTCGCGCGGGATGGCAATTCGCTGATCTTCGAGCGCGGCGCGCAAGGGCACGAGATCGCTCAGGAGATCGAGCAGCGACTTGGGGCTGCGGTCCGCCAAGCCGCCATCGGGCAGGACAAACGCCGTCATCAGCGCGGCGGTACGCGCGAGTGCATCGTTGCGCAATGTTCCCCCGCCCCGGAAGGCCAAGCCTGCGGTAAGGACCGCGATCGATTGGCGCAACTGCGCGGCGGGCGTGCGCGGCCTGAGCTTGGCAAGCCGCAATGTTTCGCGGCTGACCAGAGCAAGGAACTGCGCCTGGAAGCAAGGCGATGAATCCTTCAACAAAAAACCGCTGTGCAGCGACAGCGAGATGAGGCGGCGGCAGGAGGCTTCGAAGGAAGACCGTAGCCTCCGGCCCGCCCAGTTCTGGATCAGGCAGCGGGCGAAGTTGCGGTAAAGAGCAAGCCCCGGCGCCTCCAGATGGGCAAGCCAGGCGAAGCCGTGCAATCTATCCGCCCAAGCCGCGCTGGGTGGCAAAATCGAGAAGACCTGGGCCGGCTGGCAATCGATGGTGTGGCCGGCAAAGGCAAAGATACCGCGATAAAGTTGCTGGGCGATGCCGGGCTTTCCGGCGGCGAGAACCGGCAGCGCCGGGCCCAGCCCGGTGAAACACGCAAAGCCGCTGCCCTCGAAACAGGCCCGAAGACCCGCGCCGAAATCGGCCATACGGCGAAGAAATTCCGTGCCTTCCTCGCCAAAAATCGTGCTGCGTGCAGTCATGTCCAATATGCGATTGGAGGAGCCATCAATTTGGGAAGTGCAGGTTAACGATTTGCTAACGATCTTCAGAAAGATCGCGTTAACCTTGCGGCAAAGAACCCGTCGAGGCCGGGCGACCTGCCCGTGGCCATGTGGGGCAGGGTGCGGAGAAAACCTTGCTCTGTCAGCATGTGAGTTTCGATACCGCATTCGCCGGCGGAAATAGGCGATATCGTGAATTGCGAATGCCGGACGAGAAACGGCGCTATCTGCCTCTCGCCCTCGGCGGCTTCCAGAGAACAGACGCAATATATCAGCACACCGCCGGGCTTCACCAGCTTCGCTGCCTGCGCCAGCATGCCTGACTGGACCCTCGCCAGCGTTCCGATCTGCGCCGCCGTCTTGATATAGGGAAGATCGGGATGGCGGCGGATGGTGCCAGTGGCCGAGCACGGCGCATCGAGCAGCACGGCGTCGAATGTGGTTTCCGGATTGAAGGTCAGCGCATCGGCCACAATCACCTGGGCTTCGAGGCGCGTCCGCTTGAGATTGTCGCGAAGCCGTTCGAGACGCTGGGCCGATTGATCGACAGAGGTTACCGCGGCACCGGCGGCGCAAAGCTGCAACGTCTTGCCGCCCGGCGCGGCACAAAGATCGAGCGCGGATTTTCCCGCGAGTGATCCCATGAGCTGGACGGGAATGGCGCTGGCCGCATCCTGCACCCACCAGGCACCCTCGCCATAGCCGGGAAGTTTCTCAACCGGGCCCTGGGTCTTGGCCAACCTGAGACTGCCTGTTGGCAGAACTTCGCCATCAAGGCGTGTGGCCCATTCAGCCGCATCCTTCTGAAACGTGAGATCGAGCGCCGGTTCCAGCATGTGGGCTGCGGCAATCTCTATTGCCGTGCCCGTGCCATAGGTCTTCGACCACCGCGACCATAACCAGTCCGGTGTATTGAGGCGGGGGCCATCAAGCCCCTCGAGTGTTGCCTTGCCCTTGGCGGTCACCTTGCGCAGCACGGCATTTATCAGTCCGGCAAAATGCAAAGCGTTGCTATCGCGCTTCGCCAGAGCGACCGAAAGATCGATCACTGCGTGGGGCGGCTGATCGAGAAACAGCAACTGTGTAGCACCTAGCGTAAGGATAAGGCTCGCCATGCCCGATTTGCGCGGCAGGGATTTTGACAGGAACACATCCACCACGGCATCGGCTTCGCCCTTGTGACGCAAGGTGGTGAGCACCAGGGTCATGAGAAAGCCCCGGTCGCGGAGATCGAGACGCCCCGCCTCCGGCATGGCTTCGATAGTGTCGTCGAATGCTACTCTGTCACTCAGAATCTTTGCGAGGATTTGGACGGCGAGACTGCGAACCGTGAGCCCGGCCTTTTCCTCCATCGTTAAAACTCAACCCCAAGGCCCGCGCCGGGGTGTGGCCACGGATGCCGCGTCCATGTTTCCTGTCATGGCCTGAAGTGCGGCGATGCGGTTCTCCGTGGCGGGGTGGGTTGAGAACAGATTGTCCATGCGCCGCCCCGAAAGCGGATTGATGATGAAGAGATGCGCGGTGGCCGGATTGGCTTCAGCACTGTGGTTTTCGATGCCGTGAGCGGCATTCTGCATCCGCGCCAGGGCGGAGGCGAGTGCCTTTGGATTGCCGGAGATTTCAGCCCCGCCGCGGTCGGCACCATATTCGCGCGTGCGGCTGATCGCCATCTGCACCAGCATGGCGGCAAGCGGCGCCATGATCATCAGCGCAATGGCGCCAACGGCACCCAGCGGGTTATTGCGGTCGCGGCCGCCAAAGAACATGCTGAAATTGGCCAGCATGGAAATGGCCCCGGCAATCGTCGCGGTCAGGGTCATCAGCAGCGTATCGCGGTTCTTCACATGGGCCAGCTCATGAGCCATGACGCCGGCAATCTCCTCGCGGTTCAGCATTTGCAAAAGGCCGGTGGTGGCGGCCACGGCGGCATTTTCAGGATTGCGGCCCGTGGCAAACGCATTGGGCTGCGGATTGTCCATAATATAGACTTTGGGCATCGGCAGATTGCCGCGCCGGGCCAGCTCGGCCACCAGATCGTAAAATTCCGGCGCGGCCGCACGGTCCACCTGGCGGGCGCCATGCATGCGCAACACCATCTTGTCGGCGTTCCAGTAGGCGAAGAAGTTCATGCCCGCCGCAACGGCGAAGGCCGTGATCATGCCGGTTTGACCGCCCAGCAGATATCCCACCGCCAGGAACAGGCCGGTCATGGCCGCCAGCAGAAGGCCGGTGCGCATGGTGTTCATCGGGGTTATTCTCCTTGCTCAAGCGTCTCACGCGGTCTCATATGATAGACATGGAAAGCGTGGACAAGACCCTTAACCCGTTAGCCCGGCGGGCACTTGACGAAGCCAAAGCCCGCCGCAAGGCGTTGAAACCTTCGTGGTTGCCGCAGGAGGTAAATGGCCGCAACGGTCCCGAACCCACCCGTTACGGCGATTGGGAAAACAGGGGCATCGCCAGCGATTTCTGAAATTTAGTCGAAGCCGTTCTTGATTGAACCGTACCCGATTCATTCCCCAATTTGTCATTGCCGGGCTTGTCCCGGCAACCCATTTTTGTCGCGAGCGTGATGCAGCAGTTAAGCGGAACCATGGGTCGCCGGAATAAATCCGGCGATGACAGCTTTGATGGAACGGCGCTTCAATCAAGAACAAAATAGCTCTAATCGAACCCCAGCGCGCGGCGGATGTCTCGCGCCATGACGCCCTCTTCGCGTAGCGCCCTCAGGGATTTGGCGCCTTCGCTTTTGGAAAGCTTGGCGCCGCTGTCGTCACCGATCAGTTCGTGGTGATGATAGTTGGGTGAGATAAATCCCAACAACCGTTGCAGCAAGAGATGAATGGGCGTTGCCGCTTCCAGATCGCGGCCGCGCACCACATGGGTGATGCCTTGCAGATGGTCGTCGGTGACCACCGCCACATGATAGCTCGTGCCGATGTCCTTGCGCACGAGGATGACATCGCTCCAGACTAAGGCTTCAGAAATTCTCGTGCGCGCCACGGCTGTTTCCATGTCGAGGCGCATCGCATGGGGCTCGCCCGATGCAATACGCATTTCGATCTCGCGCAACGTCAAGGCGCGGCACGTACCATGGTATAGCGGCTGGCCTTCGGGATCGCGCCGCGCACCGCTTGCCTTTGCAGCGATCTTGTTACGCGAGCAGAAGCAGGGATAGAGCAATCCCCGACTTGCGAGGCGCATCTGCTGGGCGCGATAATCGGCGAAATGCGCACTCTGGATGCGCACCGGCTGCTCCCAGGTGAGACCGAGCCAGGCAAGATCGTCGAGCGCCCGGCGTGTCAGTTCAGCCGTGCAGCGAATGGTATCGATATCCTCGACACGGATAAGAAAGCGCCTGCCCGCTTGGCGCGCCATGCGTTGATTGAGGAGCGCCGAATAGGCATGTCCCAAATGCAATTCGCCATTGGGGCTGGGGGCAAAACGGAATGCGGAAACGTTCATAAATTGCTATTGCGGGGTCCAACGCGTGATTAGGAAAAGTGGAATCCACTTTTCCGTATAGATCACGCGCAGATATATTTGGCAAAGGTCAAACGGTCTCATGCAAATCCTGGATAGCGAGGCGGACATTGAAGCGGCGGTAAGAAAACTCATGGCCCTTGAGCCGCGCTTTGGCGTGGTGCTTGAAACCCATGGGGCCCCGCCGCTGCGCCGCGTTGAGGCGGGGTTGGAAGGCCTCCTCCGCATCATCACCGGCCAACTGATTTCCGTGCCGGCGGGGGCCGCCATCTGGCGGCGCCTCGAAGCCGGGCTCGCGCCCTTCGATGCCAAAAAAATTGCCCGCCGCCGCGAGACGAGCCTGATGCGCCTTGGCATCTCTAACGCCAAGGCGCGGTGCTTCAAGGCCGTGGCAGCCGCCGTGGCCGGTGGCAAGTTGGATTTTGCAAGCCTCGTCAAGCGCTCCGATCGGGAAGTGCTCGCTACTTTGACGGCCCTCACCGGCATTGGCCCGTGGACAGCCGATATCTTTCTGTTGTCCGCCATGGGCCGGTCCGATGCCTGGCCCGCGGGAGATTTGGCCTTGCAGGTCGCGGCCCAGCATCTCTTCGGTCTGGGCAAACGTCCCAGCGGCCGGGAACTCATGGAGATGGCGGAACCCTGGCGGCCCTGGCGTTCGGTAGCGGCGCGGCTCTTGTGGAGTCATTATCGCGGGCTTAAAGGCATATCGCAAACCGTGGCGTAGCCCCTTCACAGAACCGCCACACAAGATATAGTAGCAACGGATCGCGAACGAAGAGGTTATGTGTGTACCAAACGCCGGAAGCCTGTCCCGCCCTTGTCCTCAATGCGGATTACCGCCCGTTGAGCTACTATCCCCTGTCGCTGTGGAGCTGGCAGGACGCGATCAAGGCCGTGTTCCTTGACCGTGTGAACATTGTCTCCGAATATGACCGTGTGGTGCGAAGCCCCTCTTT
>JBOHKD010000112.1:0-5395 GCA_050728895.1 Aestuariivirga sp. | reverse complement strand
ATTAGTAGCTATCCAGGCACGCACCCAGCCGGGGTAATTGCGCATCATATAGTTCGCCGCGATCCGGTTACCGCGTGAAGATGCGCCCGTTGGAAGGTGAAAACCGAAGGTGGCGCCTGGACTTACGCAGACCCGGCTGGACGGCAGCGCGAGATAAAGCGTGCAGGCGGAATCGCAACGCCCGGTAAAGCGGACGTATCCCCGGGCGCGTTCCAGCCGCTTCATGCGGATGGCATAATCCAGCATCTGGCCGCCGCTATCCCCCCGGATCGAGATAACTTTCCGGCCGAAGGACGGGAATGCATTGGCTTCAGCCGCAAGCCCAAGTGTGGCGGCGATCACGGCAATGCCGCAAAGAAATTTTGTGAAACGCATTTTGCGCCCTCCGCTAGAGGGCGCCGTTCTAGCGTAGGCGGGTAAAATCTAGGTTTTTCAATATGTTAAAGTTTTAATCAAAATTCACGGCTTCAAAACATCCATATGAATCGGGCCTTCGGCGCGGCCGTGGATGAACTGTTCGACGTAAGGATTTCCGCTTTCATCTATGGTGTCCGCCTGCCCCTGCCAGACGATTACGCCCTTGTGGAGCATGGCGATTTCGCCGGCGATCTTCCGTGCTGAAACCATGTCGTGGGTGATCGAGATGGTGGTGGCGCCCAGGCGCTTCACGCAATCGACGATCAGATTATTGATGACATCGGCCATGATCGGGTCGAGCCCTGTGGTGGGCTCATCGAAGAAGATGATTTCCGGGTCGGCCGCGATGGCGCGCGCCAGCCCCACGCGCTTTTGCATGCCGCCGGAAAGTTCGGCAGGATAGAGGTTCGCCACTTCCGCCCCAAGGCCCACCTGGCCCAGCTTCTCAAGTGCCGCATCCTTGGCGGGCCCCCGCGCCATGTTGCGGCCCTGAATCAGGCCGAAGGCCACATTCTCCCAGACGCTCAGCGAATCGAAAAGGGCACCCCCCTGGAACAGCATGCCGAAACGCGACAGATAATCATCGCGGCCCTTGCCTTTCAGGCCCACCACATTCTCCCCGCCGATCCGGATAGAGCCTTGATCGGGATGGAGGAGGCCAAGCACACATTTCAGCATGACCGATTTGCCCGTTCCGGAACCGCCGATGACGACGAGCGAATGACCTTTGGGCACGGCGAGGTTAATGCCATTCAGCACATGTTTGGGGCCGAAGGACTTGGCGACACCTTCAAGAACGATGTGAGCTTCCGCCATCCTCTCACTCCGTGAACAGAAGCGAGGTGAGGGCGAAGTTCGCGGCAAGGATGAGAATGGCGGCGGAGACGACGGCATTGGTGGTGGCGCGGCCGACGCCCGCGGCACCCCCTTGCGAGTTGAAACCGTGATAACAACCCATCACCGCGACGATGAAGCCGAAGACGGCCGCCTTGATGAGTCCGGAGGTGACATCGCCGAGTTCAAGAAAATCGGCGGTATTCTTGATGTAGGCATAGCCGTTGAGGTTCAGGGAGCGGGTGCCGACGATATAGCCGCCCATGATGCCGATGGTGTCGCCCACGGCGACGAGCAGGGGAAGCGTCACCACGGCGGCGATGATGCGGGGCCCCACCAGATATTTGAACGGATTGGTGGCGAGCGTCACCAGCGCGTCGATCTGTTCGGTGACCCGCATGGTGCCCAGTTCAGCGGCGATCGAGGCACCGACGCGCCCCGCCACCATGAGGGCTGCAAGCACCGGCCCCAGCTCGCGAGTGATGCCAAGCGCCACGATAGGGGCCACAAAGCTTTCGGCATTGAAGCGCGAGGAGCCCAGATAGATTTGCAGCGCCAGCGCGCCGCCCGTGAAGAAGGCGGTGAGGCCCACTACGGGCAGGGAAAAATAGCCGATCCGCAGCATCTGCTCCAAAATCTGCCGGAGGAAGATTGTCGGCGTCAGGCCCTGAATGAGCGCATCCTTGGTGAACAGCGCGACACGGCCCACTTCTTCGAAGAGGGCCAGCGTGGCGCGGCCGATGTGGGCGAGAATGTTCAAGATGGACGTTCCGATTCGATCCCCGAATAGAGTCTTGCATAGCGGCTGCCGAGGCGGGTGAGCAACTCGTAGGAAATGGTGCCGGCCCAGGCGGCCGCCTCATCGATGGAAATATGTTCCCCGAAGATTTCAGCGCGCATGCCGCGGGCGACCTCAGGAGGCTCCAGATCGGTCACGTCAATTGCCACCATATCCATGGAAACCCGGCCGACGATGGGGCAGCGCCGTCCGGCTAGATAGACCTGTGCCGGACCATCCCTTCGCGTTGAACTGAAGGCGCGCGGCAGGCCATCCCTGTAGCCCGCGCCAAGAACCGCGATGCGGGACGGACGCCCGGCCTTCCAGGTGGCGCCGTAACCCACGCTCTCGCCCTCTCCGATAGAACGCACCTGCATTACCTTTGCTTCCAGACAGGCCACGGCGCGCATCGGGTTGGCGGCAGCTTGTGTGGGATTACCGCCATAAAGTGCGATGCCTGGGCGCACGAGATCGTGGAGATAATCGGGGCCTAAAAAAATTCCACCGGAATTGGCGAGGCTCGCGGGCACGCCCGGGAGCTTCCGGCGGATTGCAGCGAAGGCATCGCGCTGTTTGGCGTTGAGCGGATGGGAGGGCTCATCGGCACAGGCGAGATGGCTCATGACGAGACTCACGTTGAGGTCTTTCATGGTAGCGCTGTCATCGAGCAGTGCGGAAAATTCGGCGATCGAGAACCCAACACGATTGATGCCGGTATCGACATGCAGCGCACATGGCATCTCCCCGCCGTGAGCGCGCTTAAATACAGCCCATTCATGGGCTTCCGCGCCGGAGCTCAGCGCGGGTATGAGGTTCAGCCGGGCATAGAATTCCGCTTGTCCGGTCAACAAGCCGTCGAGCACATAGATGGTCGCCTGGGGCAGAATGGCGCGGAGCTCCTCGCCCTCGGTGGGCCGTCCTACGAAGAAGCTCCGGCAGCCGGCCTTCCACAGGGCCTGCGTCACGGGGGCAATTCCAAGGCCGTAGGCATCGCCTTTAACCGCGGCAGCGCATTGGGCGGAGCCAACCTGTTTCGCCAGCAGACGCCAATTGTCCTGCAACGCCTGCATGTCGACGGTTAGGAGGACGGTTGCAAGATGTTCGGGAACCGAGGTCATTACCGCTCGCTCAGGCGAACTGTTCCGGCAGAAAATCATCCTGGGCCAGATTCTGGAAGCGCGTGAGGTTGGCTTCAAATTGCAGTTTGACGATGCCGGTGGGGCCATGGCGCTGCTTGCCGATGATAACTTCGGCAACACCGTGCACCTGGCTCATTTCATCTTGCCATTGCTGATACTCGGGCGTGTTTGGCTTCGGCTCCTTGCGGGTTAGATAATATTCCTCGCGGTAGATGAAGAGCACCACGTCGGCGTCCTGTTCGATCGATCCCGACTCGCGCAAATCGGAAAGTTGCGGGCGCTTGTCGTCGCGGTTTTCCACCTGACGCGACAATTGCGACAGGGCCAGGATCGGTACGTTGAGTTCCTTGGCCAGGGTCTTGAGCCCCACGGTGATCTCGGAGACCTCTTGCACACGGCCTTCTGCGGCCCGGCGCGAGGAGCCGGTGAGAAGCTGCAAATAGTCGACGACGATAAGACCAAGGCCGCGCTGGCGCTTGAGACGCCTGGCGCGCGCGGCCACTTGGGCGATGGTGAGGCCGCCGGTGGCGTCGATATAAAGCGGCAGCGATTGCAATTCGCGGCTCACCTCGACGATGCGATGGAATTCTTCCTCGGTAATCTTGCCGCGCCTTATGCGCTCCGAGGAAATTCCCGCTTGTTCGGCGATGATGCGGGTGGCGAGCTGCTCGCTCGACATTTCGAGCGAGAAAAAAGCGACGACACCGCCATCGTTCACCTTCACCGAACCGTCCGTCTGATGCTCGGCCTTGTAGGCTTTGGCGACATGATAGGCGATGTTGGTGCCGAGTGCCGTCTTGCCCATGGCGGGGCGCCCGGCAAGAATGATCAGGTCGGAAGATTGCAAGCCCCCCATCTTCTCGTCGAGATCCTTGAGGCCGGAGGAAAGCCCCGAAAGCCCGCCGTCGCGCTGATAGGCATTGGCGGCCATGTCGATGGCATCGGTGAGCGCCCGGCCGAAGGGCTGAAAACCCTGGCCGTATTTGCCGGTCTCGGCCATTTCGTAAAGCGTTTGCTCGGCCCGCTCGATCAGGTTCTTGGAACTATCCTCAACCAACGGCTCGAAGGCCTCGTTGACGAGGTCCGTGCCGATGCCGATGAGCTTGCGGCGCTGGGCAAGCTCATAGACGGTGCGGCCATATTCCTCGGCGTTGATGATGGTCGTGGCGCTGGCGGCGAGGCGGCCCAGATAGGCGGGACCGCCGATTTCCTTCAAGGTCGCGTCATTGTCGAAATATGTCTTTAGAGTCACCGGGGTCGCGAGCTTGCCGGCGCGGATCAGGGTCGAGGCGGCCTCATAGATGCGGGCATGCACCGCCTCGAAGAAATGATCGGGCAGCAAAAACCCCTGGACCCGGTCGCAAGCTTCGTTGTTGACCAGGATGGCGCCGAGCAGGGCCTGCTCCGCCTCGAGATTGTGGGGCGGGCTGCGATAGGTGTCGTCCTGGCCGCCGTCTTGGACGGGGCGGAGATTGGATTGGGCTGACATGGGACCTTTGTGTTAGCGCGGATGAGTCGCGGGGAGCGCCGTAATCTGCGCTTATGCCCACTATCCACAAGTCAAAAAATATTTATTCCGCCGGGACCGACTTGAGCCGGGGGCGCTTGCTTTCCAGCCCCCGCAGGACGTTCTCGGCATCCTGGATATAATCGCGGGTTAGCGGCAGGACGTGCTGGTTCTTGCAGAACTGGATCTGGAAGTTATTCAGGCCGGCGTAACGGAAAGTGGCCTGCGCGGCCGCCAGATAGAACTCCCACATGCGGCAGAAACGTTCATCGTAGATTTCCCGGGCCCGTTCGCGGTTGTCGGCGAAGAGTTTGCCCCAATGCCGCAAGGTTTCCGCATAGTGAAGCCTGAGGATTTCGATGTCGGTGATGTAGAGCCCCTGGGTTTCCATATGCGGAATAACTTCCGCCAGGGCGGGGACATAGCCGCCGGGGAAGATATATTTCTTCGTCCAGGCACTGGTGGCGCCGGGGCCGTCGGAGCGGTTGATCGAGTGCAGGGCGGCGATGCCGTCATCCTTTAACAATGCCCGGCACTTGCCGAAGAATTCCTTGTAGTGGTTGATACCCACATGCTCGAACATGCCGACGGAAACGATGCGGTCGAATTTCCCCTCAAGCGCACGGTAGTCGATGAGCCGGAATTGCGCCTTGTGGGCCACGCCGCGCTGGGCGGCACGCTCGTTCGACAGTTGGTGCTGTTCCTCCGAGAGGGTGACGC
>JBOHKD010000111.1:0-5439 GCA_050728895.1 Aestuariivirga sp. | reverse complement strand
GACGTGGACCAGCCGCGCAATTTGGCGAAATCGGTGACGGTGGAATAGTTCTTCCTTCTCCCTCCCCCTCTGCGGGGAGGGTGGCCGCGAAGCGGCCGGGTGGGGGTCTTACGGTTCAGCGCTCACCCATATCCTAACTTGTTTGCATAGGAAGGCCCCCATCCGCCCTGCGGGCACCTTCCCCGCGTTCGCGTAGGACGAACAGGGGAAGGATGATCTTGTTTAGTGCGGCGATCACAGGATTTATAAGAAAGGCGCTTTGAACAAAGACAAACCGCTCTAAGATCACGGCGTGGATGTCCTCACCCTCTTCGGCCTTTTGGCCGTGACGGCAATGCTGATCTTCTACGCGCTGGAAGATCGCAGCCATTGGTTCGTTTTTGCCTTTGCCGGCGCGTGTGTCCTTGGCTCAATCTATGGCTTCCTCCAGGGAGCCTGGCCGTTTGGCGTCATCGAGGCGGTCTGGGCCGTGATCGCACTGCGGCGTTGGTATCGTCGATGGGCGGAGTAGCCCTCACGCCTTTCGCGGCCGCTGCATGAGGAACATGCTCTAATGATTCCGCCGTCCGCGCCGTGGGCGGTAGGTCTTCCTGGCGGCATCGAAGCCTTCGAAATAATCCCTGACCTGCGGATGGCGGACCGGCTCGCCCGTGTCGTCGGCCAGCAAATTCTGTTCCGACACATAGGCCACATATTCCGTCTCGGCGTTTTCCGCCAGCAAATGGTAGAAGGGCTGGTCCTTGCGCGGGCGGACTTCCTCGGGAATCGATTGCCACCATTCCTCGGTGTTGCTGAACACCGGATCGACATCGAAAATCACCCCACGAAACGGAAACAACCGGTGCTTGACCAATTGGCCGATGGCAAACTTCGCCGAGGGAAGCGGGTTCATGACGCCTGATTGCCAACAGTATTGGCGGAAGGCAAGCCCAGGCCCTGGCCCATTACATAGCGCCGCAAGGGTGGAAGTGCCGCGATCAGCTCCAGCCCCAGGCCACGCGCCATTTCCAGCGGCAGGAAGCCGGACAGCAGCGAGCGGTTCATCAGATGGATCACCTGCTGGCGCGGCCACACATCGCGGCGGCGCAACCGGTCATACTCCTCCAGAATACCGGCGGCACCCGGATCGGCGGCGCCCGCCATCAATTCCGCCGCTTGAGCGCCATCGCGGAGCGCCATGTTGAGGCCCTGCGCGCCGATGGGCGGCGCCACATGGCCAGCCTCCCCCACCAGCAGCGTGCGGTTGGCGGCGAAGCTTCGCGCTACGAGGCAGTGCATGGGGAAAGCCTGGCGCGGGCCAATGCCCGACACGCGGCCCAACTCGCCGTGCGTCGCTAACTGGATTTCGGCGGCGAGCGAGGCATTGTCCAATTCCATGAGTTCGGCGGCGCGCGTCGGGCGCTCCAGCCACACGAGGCTTGAGCGTTTGCCCGGCATCGGCACCGTGGTGAAGGGGCCCGCACTTCGGTGATATTCAGTCGAGATGCCGTCATGGTCCGCCGTGTGATCGAAACTCGTGGCGATGGCCGTCTGCTCATAGTCCCACGCGTTGCATGGGATATGGGCGGCATCGCGCAGCGCTGACTTGCGGCCATCGGCGGCCAGCGCCACTTGGCCCATGAAAGTGCCGGCCGAGGTGGCAACTTCGATCATGGTGCCCGTAACGCGCGCCGCCGTGACATCGGCGGCGATCATCGAGACACCCAGTTCGCGCGCGCGCGCCGCAAGGGCAGGGACGAGCAAAGCGAGCGGAATGTTCCAGCCGAAAACCTCTTCGCCGATTTCGGCGGGATCGAAGGTAATCGCCGGTGCCCGCAGTGCCGAGCCCGTGTCGTCGATCATGCGCAATCGCCTGAGCGGAGAGATTTGGGATTGCAGTGCCGCCGTCCACAAGCCGAGACCGGCCAGAAGTTTGATCGACGGCTGCATCAACGCCACGGTACGGGGATCGTCTTTTGGTGAATGTGTGCCTGCGATGAGCGCCACGCGCCGCCCCTCTTTGGCGAGCAGGCAAGCGGCGGCAAGGCCCGCGGGCCCGCCACCGGCGACGATGATTTCGAAATCCCTTCTCACGAAGCGAGCGCCGTTTTCACCATGCTCTCACGCTTGGAAAAATTCTCGTGGAAAGCGGCAAGCTTTGGCCGCCCTTTACGCCAATCGAAGTCCGGCATGCGGAAATCGATATAGGCGAGCACCACCGCCACCGTGATCGATCCCGCATTGAGGCTTTCGAGATAGCTTTGCCAGTTGGCCTCAAGGTCGTCGAACACCGCATTGATGCGGAGCTTTGTGCGGTCCATCCACTCGTTCCATTGGAGGCCTTTGGGGCGTGACGCGGTTTCATAGCGAAGGCCCACGGCGGCTTCCCCCAATCCCTGGCCGAGCGCCTGCAATGTCAGCACCCGGAACCGCTTCACGCCATCGTCGGGAATGAGATTGGAATTGCCCGCCACATGGCAAAGATATTCGACGATGACGCGGGAATCGTGGATGACGCGGGCGTGGTCGGTCTCCAGCACCGGCACCTTGCCGATGGGCGAAAGGGCGGTGAGCTTCGGATTGGCCTCGGTCGGGCTCACCGGCTCGCTCACATGCTGAACGCGCTCGCCGAGCCCCAGTTCATGGGCCGCGACCAGCGTGGTGCGCACGAAAGGCGACGTCAGCGTACCGTGGATTTTCATGTAAACTCCGGGGTCTCAAATTCGCCTGCCAGTCTAGCCCAGGCGGAACCGGAATGAAAATCCGTTGGTCTTCTCCCGTGCACGGGAGAAGACGGGGACCCATGTCCCGCGAAGCGGCATGGGGAAGATGAGGGGTTTCTCAAGCGAGGTTGCCCTCACCATTCCCATTGCTTCGCAATGGGTCCCTTTCCTCTCCCGCGTGCGGGAGAGGACATCGGCCGCTTTCAATACTTCCGCAACAGCCCGACCAGCCGGCCTTGCACACGAATGCGGTCGGGGCCGAAGATGCGCGTTTCATAATTGGGATTGGCGGCTTCGAGTGCGATCGAATCGCCCTTGCGGCGCAGGCGCTTGAGGGTGGCTTCATCGTCGTCCACCAGGGCCACGACGATTTCGCCGTTGTGGGCCACGTCGCCCTTGCGGATGATGATCGTGTCGCCGTCGAAGATGCCGGCCTCGATCATCGAGTCGCCTTTGACTTCAAGGGCGAAGTGCTCGCCGCTGCCCAGCATTTCCGGCGGCACGGCGATGTTGTTGGTATGGTCCTGTATCGCCGAGATCGGAACGCCAGCCGCGATCCGGCCCATCAGCGGAACGATGGCGGTTCGCGGTGTCCCGTCATTGGCGGCGGGCATGGGCTTCACCCGGCCAAGATTGCCCTGGATGACATTGGGCGTGAAACCGGATTTGCGCGGGGTAAGGCTCGGCGAATGGCTCTCCGGCAGCTTGATCACTTCCAGAGCCCGCGCCCGGTTCGGCATGCGCTTGAGAAAGCCGCGCTCCTCCAACGCCACGATGAGGCGATGCACACCGGATTTGGACTGAAGGTTCAGCGCCTCCTTCATCTCCTCGAAGGAGGGCGGAACGCCTTCTTCCTTGAGGCGCTCGTTGATGAAGAGCAAAAGCTCGAGCTGTTTGCGGGTAAGCATGGCGGACCCTCATGTCTTTGCGTTCCAGAATCGGAACAAACCTGCAACATATCTACACGTTGCCATTTGGTTCTGCAAGTGTTTACTTCGGATGTATCCCCTTGACCTATGTCAAAGACTTCCTATATAGTGTATAGATAGGAGATCAAGACAATGGCCAAACCAATGACTTTGAAGAAGTTTCAGGCAAAATTCCCCACGGATACCGCTTGTTTGGCCCATCTTTTTGACATTCGTTACGGTACCGAGCCGACCTGCCCCAAATGTGGACAAGTGGACACTTTTCACCGCTTGGCAAAGGAGCCTGCCTACACCTGCAATTGCGGCCACCACATTCACCCGATGGCGGGAACGCCCTTCACGGATACCCGCACCCCGCTTACAACGTGGTTCCATGTCATGTTTCTGTTTTGCGCTTCCCGCAATGGCGTATCCGCCAAAGAGGTCCAGAGACAGACAGGCGTGACCTACAAGACGGCTTGGCGCATGTGCAACCTTATCAGGCAGTACATGGGCTGGGTGGACGGTGACGCTCCCCTTGGCGGCAAGGGAACCTTTGTGGAGACGGACAAGGCGTTCATCGGCGGTAAGGACAAGCAAGGCTTTGACGACAAGGCCGTAGTGCTTGGCATGGTGGAACGTGGCGGTGAAATCATGACGCGCATTGTCCCTCCCCGCAAATCAGAAGAAGTCATTCCCGAAATTCTCAGCAACGTGAAGGCTGGCACCACAATCTACACAGATGAAGCGCGGGCCTTCAAGCCGCTTGCCGACTACGGCTTCACCCATGAGTCAGTAAACCACTTCCGCAAAGAGTACGTTCGCGGAAACGTGCATACAAACTCTATCGAGGCTTTTTGGGCGAACCTGAAACGGTCGATTTCCGGGACTTACGTTTCGGTTTCAAAGAAGCATTTGCAGTCTTACCTGCGCGAGTTCGAGTTCCGCTATAATCTGCGGAAGCACCCTCACTTGATGATCGAGGCCCTACTGCTTTCTTTCCCACGGGCTTAGGAGCCTTGGTAAGCATTGCTGATAACAATTGTTCAAACTGATTGGGTTGAGACAACTCAAAGTCTTTCTTCGGGGAATAAAAGCTTGGGCTTAAGGCAATTCTTCTTTGAATATATCAAAAGCTGTTCACGAGTAATTACCTTGAACTGATCTACAATATGGGGCGAACTATCTTGCTTAACAATTTTTGTTGCTAGTTCTAAAGATTCGCGAGAAGTGGATGATTTTGCCAGAATAATCCGTTTTTTTATCGCCCGCTGCAATGAACGATATTGTCTTTTCGCGCCAAGCGGCAAAGGTAATACTGGATCAATACCATATAACAAACACGCCGCCTGCCTAATCTGAAACTCATTTACCTTGTCCCATGAGTCCCAATCAACTTTTTTAAAGGCTATTCTGGCCGCATCTGCGTAAGTTTGGAAAGCTGCCCAAAAAAATAGCACCACTACAACAATCCATCCCCACGGCCACATGTCTATAATGACCCAATCGTTAGAGGCTGGTTTGTAATGATCTTTTGCCAGATTATAAATCTCGCTTGCGAAAACAACCAAAAAAGAAATCCAGGAGTATGCTCGCCAAGCAATTCCCTGAATAAATTGCAAAAGATGTTGAAATTGGACCATTGGCCACCTTCGCATGCCTGTGGAGATTCCACAAGCATAGGTGAAGGGGATACATCCGGTTTACTTTCCGTAACGGTTAAAAATCGAGCATGAGAATGGGAACCGGCGTTCCAACCGGAGCTTCCGGGGCATGTGGCGGACGGACGATCAGGCAATGGGCATCGCGGAAGGTGCGCTGCATCGAGC
>JBOHKD010000110.1:0-5442 GCA_050728895.1 Aestuariivirga sp. | reverse complement strand
TTCTTCGCCGGCGCCAACTCGATCTTCGTCGGCGATACACTGCTGACGGCCGGCAATCCCGGCGAAGACAAGGATGCGGCACTGTTCCGGCGTCTCGGCATCGAGCCCATGGAACCCGGCGACAGGTGACGGTGGCGTCGCCCATTGCCCGATACGACGCGACATTGCGCGGCCTGGCGCGGAAAGGCCGGCTACGAACCCTGTCTCCGCGTGCCGGTCTCGATTTTGCATCGAACGATTATCTCGGCCTCGCGGCTTCGAAACGAATGGCCGGTGCGGTCGCCGCGGCGCTTGCCCGCGGCACGCCGGTTGGTGCCAGTGGCTCACGATTGCTGCGCGGCAACAGCCCCGAGCATGAAGAACTCGAAGCCGTTGCAGCGGCCTTCTTTCATGCGGAACGTACGCTGTTCTTCGGCGGTGGCTATGTTGCGAACTTCGCCGTTCTGACCACGTTGCCGCAGCGGGGCGATCTTCTCATCCTCGATGAACTCATCCACGCCAGCGCCCATGAAGGTGCGCGGGCAGGGCGTGCGCAAGTTGTCAAAGTACGGCACAACGATACTGACGCGGTCGAAACCGCAATTCGTGACTGGCGCGCCACCGGCGGCATCGGCTGCATCTGGATCGCTGTCGAAAGCCTTTACAGCATGGATGGTGACCGTGCGCCGCTGGATGACCTCATGAAACTGGCCAATTGTCATGATGCATTTCTCTTCATTGACGAGGCGCATGCCACCGGCGTTTACGGCCCGGATGGGCGCGGCCTCGCCGCCGGCTTCGAAGGGCGCGACAATGTCGTGGTGCTACACACTTGCGGCAAGGCGCTAGGCGCCTCCGGGGCGCTCGTCACGGCACCGAAAGTTCTGTGCGAATTCCTGATCAACCGTTGCCGGCCCTTCATCTATGCCACAGCACCTTCGCCGCTGATGGCTGCCGCCGCGCTGGAAGCCCTCGCGATCCTGCGCGATGAGCCCGGGCGGCGCGAGGCGTTGGCGCGGCTCGTCGCTTTTGCCGGGCGCGAAGTGCCGGCGCGCTGCGGTGTGACGCCCAGCGGGTCGCAGATTCTGCCGGTCGTTATCGGCGGCAATGCCCGCACCATGGCGCTTGCAACGGCATTGCAGGCACGCGGTTTCGACGTGCGCGGCGTGCGCCCGCCGACCGTGCCGGAGGGAACGGCGCGCCTGCGCATCTCCTTGACCCTCAACGTGGACGAGACGGCGGTCTCGAACATGCTCGATGCCCTGGCCGAAGAACAGCGGAGCCTCTCCGCATGAGACCGCGGATCATTGTTACCGGCACCGATACCGGCATCGGCAAGACCGTTTTCGCCGCCGGCCTCGCCGGCTTGCTCGACGGCGTCTATTGGAAGCCGGTGCAAGCGGGACTGGGGGAGGAAACCGACTCGGAGATCGTGCAGCGCCTGTCGGGCCTGCCCGCCGATCGCATCCTGCCGGAAGCATGGCGGCTGAAGACGCCGGCTTCCCCTCATCTTGCCGCCGAGATCGATGGCGTCGTGATCGATCCCGAGACAATTTCCCTTCCGCCGGCGGATCGCCCGCTGATCATCGAGGGTGCGGGCGGGCTGATGGTGCCGCTGAACCGCCAAACTCTTTTCATCGATGTCTTCGTTCGCTGGCGGGCGCCGGTCGTGCTCTGTGCCCGCACGGCGCTTGGCACCATCAATCATACGCTCTTGTCGATCGAGGCGCTGCGCCGGCGCAATATCGCGATTCTCGGCGTCGCCTTCATTGGCGATGAGCATCTCGAGAATTGGCGCATCATCGCGGAGATGAGCGGTGTGCCCATTCTCGGCCGATTGCCGCGTCTCGATCCGCTGACTCCCGTGACACTCCGCTCGGCCTTCACCGGCAATTTCCGGCGCGAGGACTTCCTTGCTGGAGGCGCAACGTCATGACCGCCAGACCCGTCTCGCCGATATGGCATCCCTTCACCCAGCACGCCCTGCAGCCGGTCATGACGAATATTGCGCATGCCGAGGGCGCCTATCTGACGGCCCAGGACGGCCGCCGCATCCTCGATGCCATTTCGTCCTGGTGGGTGATCACGCACGGCCACCGCCATCCGCACATCGTCGCGGCGATCAAGCAGCAGGCGGACAAACTCGGCCAGATCGTCTTCGCCGGTCACACCCACGAGCCGGCCGAAAAGCTAGCCGCGAAGTTGGTGTCCTTGACGCCAAAGGGGCTGGACCACGTATTCTTTTCCGACAGCGGTTCGACCAGTGTCGAAGTCGCGCTGAAGATGGCGTTGGGCTATTGGCGCAACATCGGCGAGCCGCGAAGCCGCCTCATCGTCATGGAGCATAGCTACCACGGCGACACCATCGGCGCCATGTCGGTGGGTGCCAGAGGTGTGTTCAATCAGCCCTATGAGCCGTTACTGTTCAATGTCGATCGCATTCCTTTCCCGGCAGCCGGGCGGGAGGATGCGGCCTTTGCCGCGCTGGAGGCGGCCTGCGGAAACGGCCCGGCGGCGGCCTTCATCGTGGAGCCATTGGTGCTCGGCGCGGGCGGCATGCAGATGTATCCGGCTGGCGTGCTCGCCGCCATGAAGCGGGTCTGCGAGGCTCACGGCGTGCTCTTCATAGCCGACGAGGTGATGACCGGCTGGGGGCGCACCGGCACCCTGTTCGCCTGCGAGCAGGCAGGAATCTCGCCGGATATCGCCTGTTATTCCAAAGGCCTCACCGGCGGTTCGCTGCCACTGGCGGTGACGCTGTGCCGGCGCGAGATCTTCGATGCGCATTATTCGACTGATCGCGCCCGCACCTTTTTTCATTCCAGTTCTTACACGGCCAACCCCATCGCCTGTGCCGCAGCACTGGCAAACCTTGAAGTCTGGGAAAACGAACCGGTGCGGCAACGCATCGCCGCCCTCACCGGGATGCAGTCCGCCGGTCTCGACCGCTTCCGTGACGATCGCCGCTTCGAAAATGTCCGCCAGACCGGAACCATCGCCGCTCTCGATCTCAAGGCGCGAGATCCGGGTTATCTCGCCGGGATCGGACCGAAACTGCTGGCCTTCTTCGGCGAGCGGGGTCTGCTGCTACGCCCGCTCGGCAACACCATCTATGTGCTGCCGCCCTATTGCGTGACGCGAGACGATCTCGACGCTGTCTACGACGCGATCGCCGCCGCCGCCGGCGCTCTGGCCTGAGGGCGCGCGATGCCGAAGCCGGTCAGTAGCTGCATCGCCGGGCTCGGGCGCTACGCGCCGAACAGGCGCGTCGACAATGCCGAACTCGAAGCCAAACTCGGCCTTGCGGCCGGTTGGATCGAGCGGCGCACCGGCATCCGCTCGCGCCGTTACGCCGCCGATGGTGAGGCACTCACCGATATTGCCTTTAGGGCAGGTGAGGCCGCACTCGCGGCATCCGGTCTGGCACGTTCCGACGTGGCGTTGACGCTACTCGCCACCTCGACGCCGGATCATCTGCTGCCGCCTTCCGCCCCGTTGCTCGCCCATCGCCTCGGTCTTGCCCGGTCTGGCGCCGTCGACCTTGCGGGCGCCTGTGCCGGCTTTCTCTATGCGCTGACACTCGCCGACGGCTTCGTCCGCGGCCACGGCCGCCCGGTTCTGGTTGTTGCCGCCAACATACTCAGCCGCCGCATCAACCCGAATGACCGCGCGAGCGCCATCCTGTTTGCCGATGCTGCCGGTGCCGCGGTGCTGGCCCCATCGGACAATCCGGCGACGGGCTTGCTCGGCGCCGATCTTTCCTCCGACGGATCGCATTACGATCTCATCCGCATTCCCGCCGGCGGCAGCCGCAAGCCGTTCACTCCGGGGCTGCAAGCGACAGATTTCTTCATGGAGATGCCGGACGGCAGGGCGGTGTTCACCCTCGCTGTCAAGATGATGACGGAAAGTTCCCGCCGCGCCCTCGACATGGCCGGGCTTGCGGCCGCCGATGTTGCCCGCTGGGTGCCCCACCAAGCCAACGCCCGGATCGTCGAAGCCGTCCGCCGCAATCTCGGACTGCCGGAGGAATGCGCCGTGTCCACAATCGCCGAATTCGGGAACTCCTCCGCTGCAACGATCCCCTTCTCGATGACAGCGAGCGCCGAAGCCTCGCCATTCAAACCGGGTGAACGCATTCTCCTAAGCGCAGCCGGGGCGGGGCTAACCGGCGGTGCGGTAATTTATGGCTTCTGAACTTCAGGGTTCTCGCGGCCGGCGGCCGCGCCAGCGATCAGGTGGGCTTCGATCTCTACGCCAACGGCGTGGCGACGGGGCTTGTCCTCGACTACGGAGATTTCGCGCTCGGCGGCGAGCTGGCGCAAATGGAACTGTTGAAAAGCGATTCCTGTCCATAGGATTGAAGAATGGCGGCAAACTCTTTTATCTCTTTTTCTTTGAATTTTCCTTCACTCGAAATATCACAATTTTTTTCACCAAATCAAAGGGAACTGGCTTGTCCAAAGGAAATTGCACCGAGCCTTTTGCCCCCTTGTATGTCGATAGTTCTTTTTTAAAAGCGTCAATTCCTGCGGGCGTTGGATAAAATCCGATATGGTTTTCGTACGCCGCGAAATGCACCAGATTTCCGTTCAGCCGGAAGGTGGGCATTTGATAGCTGATTGCCTCCACGGCCTCGGGCGCGGCGGCTTGTATCGTCCGCCGTAGCTTTTGCAGAACGCCCTGAACGTCCTCCGGAAAGGTTTCGATGTATTCGTCGATGGTCTGGAACTGCTTCTCGCTCATGGTCTTACCCATACTGCAAATCATTGGTGCCGGCTACAGGACTCGATGGGGCGAATATCCAGAGGAATCCGCGTCATAATCCGCCACTCTGCCTCTGCTTCTCAATCGCATCGGGGTGGCAAAAAACCGGGCGGCTCTCTAATTGAACCTCGGGTAGATAGCAGGCTGGACTCACAACCGATCACATACCTGTCAAAGTCCAGCCGCTAGAGCCACTCTTAATCGCTTAGGCAGGCATCAGAATGCCTGCGCGATGAATTCCAACCACCGAGCTTGTGTTTGTGGCCATGTCCGTCTTGCCCTTGGCGCACGTGTACATCTCGCCTTCTTTGACGGTGAATTCCTGGTCTGCCTTTTTAATTTTGAATTCGCCCGCAGCGATGTAGCACATCATGTCATTGTCCATGGGTGATTCAGGAAACACGGCTCCAGGCTGGAACACGATATCCACCATGAAAATGCTCTTATAGGCGGGGATATCGGAGATAAAGGTACCGAGCTCCACCACTCGAACGCCCGGGTGTACTTCCTTGCCATCCGTGGGGCCATATTCCTTGGTCGCTGCTGATACCGCTGAAATGAACAGGGGTGCTGTAGCCGCCGACAGGCCGAGAGCCATTGTAGACCGGCGATTCATGCCTTTCATGGTTTCCTCCTTTTGGCTGAGCAATGCGCTATAGAGCGCATAATCGATTTCACGCTCCGATTGGCAGGTTG
>JBOHKD010000109.1:0-5447 GCA_050728895.1 Aestuariivirga sp. | reverse complement strand
CCATATTGGCCCCCACCCATTTGGGCTTCACGGCGGGTATATTCATGGCGCTCGCAACATCGGTCAATTCTTCCACCGACAGGATCGATAGCTGCCGGGTGTTGCGCACCTCGGTGCCGCGTTGGTATTGCTTCAGCATGCGGCTGTCGGAAAGGCGGGTGTGCCCGCCGTGGCAATCGCCCTCGACGCCGGAGAGCAGCAGGCGAATCTCGCCAACCTCGCACTTTTCAAGCCCGCTCGCCCTGCCGGGGTTGGCCAGCAGCATTTCGATGCGGCCCGTGAAGGGTGTTTTGGACAAAAGCTCCGGCACGGTGTAACTCCATTCCCAGCAATGGAAAAGCCTTATAGCTCAATCATGCGGGAAGGCGATACCGAACAAGAGAGCGACTTCAGTGGCTTACTTTGCCCCTTGCCGGTTCTAAAGGCCCGCAAAAGGCTGGAAGGCATGGCAACGGGCGAGGTTTTGAAAATCATCGCCACCGACCCGATGTCGGTTGTCGACATGGCGCATTTCTGCAACCAGCAGGGCCATACGCTTCTGGAACAATCCCGCGAGGCGGAAGGGTTCATATTCAGGATCAGACGCGGATGAGTTTCGATTTCGGCGGTTACCGCGGTATCCCGCTCACTTCTCGCTTGTCATTGCCGGGCTTGTCCCGGCAACCCATTTTTATCGCGAGCGTGATGTAGCGATTAAGCGGAACCATGGGTCGCCGGAATAAATCCGGCGATGACAATCTTGGCGGATTCACCGGTTCAGCGAGAGCGTCTTGTCGGTGAAGGCCGCGGCGCCGCCGTCGATTTGATCGGTGAAAGCGCGGAACAATCCTTCGATCATGGATTTTTCGATATCCTTGACGATGAAGACAAGCCGTGTGCGCTCATCGCCGTCTGGCCAGCCCTTGAGCCTGACGGGCGGATGAAATACGTGCTGAACCCCGTGCAAGATCATGGGCCGGGCTGGATCGTCGGCCAGTTTCACGATGGCCTTCATACGCAGCATGTTGGCACCGTGACAGGATTTCAGAAGCTCCAGAAAAAGTTCGAGGCCCATGGCACTGATCGGCCGCTCCTCGGTAAAGCTGAAGGAGCGGATGTGATCGTCGTGGCGCGAGATATCGTTGTGGCGGTGGTCATGGCCATTGTGGCGGTGATGGCGGTGACGTTTCTCGCCGGTTTCGTAGGCTTCGGTGGCGAGCCAGTTGCGCACGTCTGGTGTTTTTTTCGCGGGATCGAACAGGCCCATGGTGAACAGCCGTTCGGCGGTTGCCTCGTTCCGGTGCGTGGTCAGCAACCGCGCCGCCGAATTGAGCTTGCGCAGCCTGGCGATGATGGCGAAGAGCATGTCCTCGCCTTCGCGTCCCGAAAGAAGATCGACCTTGGCCAGCACGATGCGATCGGCCACGGCCACCTGCTTTACGGCCTCGGCATGCGCATCGAGCGTTGCCATGCCATTGACGGCATCGACCACGGTAATGACGCCTTCGAGGTGGCAGCGGGTAAGCAGCGTTGGCTCGCTCATCACCGAATGCAGCACCGGAGCGGGATCGGCAAGCCCCGTGGTTTCGATGACGATCCGGTCGAAGGCCTTGATGGTGCCGGAATCGCGCCTTTCCAGTAGATCGTGCATTGTGTCGATCAAATCGCCGCGGATGGTGCAACACAGGCAGCCCGAGGACATTTCCACGATATTTTCATCGGCGCGCTCGACCAGCAAATGGTCGATCCCGACATCGCCGAACTCGTTGATGATCACGGCGGCATGGCTGAGGACAGGATCCTTCAGCAGGAAATTGAGAAGCGTCGTCTTGCCGGCGCCAAGAAATCCGGTGAGGATTGCAACGGGGATGGGGGCGGAATTCATGGGGCCGTTCATAAAGGCCGGGGCTTTTTTACGCGAGGTTTTTTCTGGATCTTCGCATCCTCAGAGCCTTGCGCCTGGGGCTTTGCGGTTCTGGTTTTTGGCTTCGGACTCAAGGCGGCGATGTCGGCAAAGGTTTCCGGCGTCATCACATTGCAATAGGTTTTCTCCGCGCGGTATCGCGCGCAAACGCCAAGACTTTGCGCCTGGTCGAAATTCCACAGCAATGCCGCAAAACCGCCCTTGCCCGGCAATTTCACAACTCCGGCCTCTCCCGCCGCATCGACGCCCGATGGGCTGAGCAGCCGGCCCCTGAGCGCCATATCGGCCTCGCGCGCGGTATCGTAACTGCCCAGCGAAATTCCCCAGCCCCGGAGGTCGCCGGGATTGACCAGCGTGACCGCCGGTTTTTTCCTGCACACATTCGCCGTCATGTCGGCGGGCACGGACGAGCCCCGCGGATCATTGGCGAGGTCAAAAATATGCGGACGCGAGGCTTCGGCGGTTTGGGTAAAACCATTGACCAGCAAGATACGGGCGAGTTCGGCGCGGGCATATCCCGACTGCGCCCCGAACACCACCACGGCGAGCTTCCGCCCGCCCATGCTGGCCGAGCCCACCATATTGAATCCCGAATTGCAAACGAAGCCCGTCTTCATGCCGTCGGCTTCCGGCATCAGCCGGATCAGGGAATTGTGATTGGCGAGCCTGCGCTTGCCGGCCTTGACCGAGGGTTGCGAAAAATAATGGGCATATTCCGGAAATTCGCGCAGGATGGCGGAAGCGAGGATCGCCATGTCGCGCGCCGTGGTGATCTGGCGCGGCTCGAACAGGCCGTTGGGGTTGACATAATGCGTGCCCGTCATGCCGAGGCGCTCGGCGGTTTGATTCATGGCACCGACGAAATTCTCAACCGTGGTTCCGGCGGCTTCGGCCAGAACATACGCCATGTCGTTGGCGGAATGAACGAGAAGCGCCTGCAGCGCGAAATCGACCGGCACGGTTTGGCCCGCGGGAACGCCGATCTTGCTTGGCGGTTGCGCATTGGCGAGTTCGGACACGGCAATCCTTTGATCGAGCCGCATGAGACCGAGCCTTAGTCTCTGGAAGACTACATACGAGGTCATGAGCTTGGTGAGGGAAGCTGGATACCACGCCTCACCGGCGCGATCATGAGACAGCACTTCGCCGGTTACGGGATCGAACAGCAGGGAAGGACCGGCGGCCTTCGCGGCCGTCATCGCGGGTGTCAGGAACACCAACACCAAAAGCGTCAGATTACGAAACCAAACCAGCACGTGAACATCCCCGAGCAAAGGGCCGATCGTCATCGCTGCTTCCCGACAGCGGGGTAGACCATATGGGTGGCCAAGATCAACACTCAGGAAACGGCGGAAGTGCGGCGGCTGGCCGGTGGTGCCCCTGGAGGGACTCGAACCCCCACGCCCTTGCGAGCAACAGATTTTGAGTCTGCCGCGTCTACCATTCCGCCACAGGGGCCTTTCGCGTGCCGACTTAAGGTTGACCGCTTGCGCCGTCAACCGGAAAGGGCGACAAGGCGGCGATGATCCGGATTACCGATTCCCTCAGTCTTGATCCCCGCCACATCGTGGAAAGTTTCATGCGAGCCTCGGGTCCGGGCGGCCAGAATGTCAACAAGGTATCGACCGCGGTGGAACTCCGCTTTGATATGGCCGCCGCCTTATTGCCTGCCGATCTTAAGGCGAGGCTCCGCCATCTCGCGGGGCGGCAATTGACGCAAGATGGCGTGCTGGTCATCACCGCCCGGGAACATCGCTCGCAAGAGCGCAACCGCGATACGGCACTCGCCAAGCTGGTAAGCCTGCTGCGCCGTGCCGCCGTGCGTCCCAAACGGCGCATCGCAACGAGGCCGACCAAGGCATCGAAGGCGCGGCGTCTCGACACCAAGATCAAGCGCTCGCGCATCAAGAAACTCCGCAACCCGCCGTCTTCGCAAGACTGATCCTCATGCTTCGCAAGCTCTATGACTGGACGCTTTCGCTCGCCGCCCGCAAGACGGCGGAAATCTGGCTGGCGGTCATCGCCTTTGTCGAAAGCTCGGTTTTTCTGGTGCCGGCCGATGTGTTGTTCCTGCCGATGGCGCTGGCACGACCTGGCCGCGCCTATCGTTATGCGGCGGTGGCCACCATTGCCTCCACGCTGGGCGGTATCGCCGGTTATCTGCTCGGCTCGCTCGCCTACGATGCCGCAGCCAAGCCAATACTCGATTTCTACGGCAAGCTTGCGGCATTCGAGCAGCTCAAGGCCTGCACCGGCGATGACACGCTGATGCTATTGCTGGTAACATCGGGGCTTGCTCACCTTCCCCCGATCAAGATCGTCACGATACTGGCGGGCGTGGCCCAGATCGGCTTCGGCTTCTTTGTGCTGTCGTGCATCATCGCGCGGGGTGCGCGTTTCTTCGCACTGGCCTGGGCACTGCGCCGTTTCGGCGAGCCGATCCGCCATTTCATCGAGCGCCGCCTCGGCCTTATCGCGGCACTTGCGGCGGTTATTCTCATCGCATTCTATCTCGCGGTGAAGTATCTCGGCAGCAACGGAGTTCTGACCTCATGCTGAAACACCTCACACCGCAACGCGCCGCATTTATCGTCTTCGCCGCCGCCGCCGCGACACTCATGGGGGCGTGGCTCTTCGAATATTATGGCTATGCCCCTTGCGAGCTTTGCCTGAAACAGCGCTGGCCCTATTATTTCGCCATTCCCTTTGGCCTCGCATTGGCGCTGCGGGACGGCAACAATCCAGCACTCGCCCGGAGCGGACTTTATGTGCTGGCTCTTGTCATGGCGGCGAGTGCGATTTTCGGCGCCTATCACGCGGGCGTTGAATGGAAGTTCTGGGCTGGACCCGATACCTGCTCGGGCGATGGCGGGTTTTCCGGCGAACTTCCCGATCTGACCAAGCCCGCCGTGATGTGCGATGAGCCGGCGATCCGCATTCTGGGATTGTCGCTGGCGGGATGGAACGCGGTGATCTCGCTAGCTTTGGCAATCGTCGCGCTAAGGGGTGCGAAATCATATTCTGACGCGTAATCTTTACGGATCGAGTTCGGTATCCCAGTAAAGATAATCCTGCCAGCTATCGTGCAAATAGTTCGGCGGAAAATGCCGGCCGTTGCTGTGCAACTGAGCGACTGTCGGGCGCACCGGTTTCTGCGCCGGATACATTCTCACCTGATGGGGCAAATGCCCGCCCTTCGTCAGATTGCACGGCGAGCAGGCGGTCACGACATTCTCCCATGTCGTATGCCCGCCCTTGGAGCGCGGGACCACATGATCGAAGGTCAGATCCTTATGGTCGCTGCAATATTGGCAGGTGAAACGATCGCGCAGAAAAACATTGAACCGCGTGAAAGCCGGCGTGCGGGATGGCCTCACATAGGTTTTGAGCGAAACGACGCTTGGCAGGCGAAACTCGAAAGAGGGGCTTCGCACCACACGGTCATATTCGGAGACAATGTTCACACGGTCAAGGAACACGGCCTTGATCGCGTCCTGCCAGCTCCACAGCGACAGGGGATAGTAGCTCAACGGGCGGTAATCCG
>JBOHKD010000108.1:0-5483 GCA_050728895.1 Aestuariivirga sp. | reverse complement strand
CCTTCATGTAAGGCATCGTCGTCGTCAGCAGCGCCGACATGCCGAGGAGGTCCGGTTTGTGCTCCTCAATGGCGGCAAGGTATTTGTCCACCGGATTGTTGATGCCGATGTCGACCACCTCGAAGCCCGCGCCCTCCAGCATCATGCCGACGAGATTCTTGCCGATGTCGTGGATGTCGCCCTTGACCGTGCCGATCACCATCTTGCCCTGGCGCGGTGCGCCGGTGGCGATAAGCAGCGGGCGCAGGATGAACATGCCGGCCTTCATGGAGTTGGCGGCCAGCAGAACTTCGGGAACGAAGAGAATGCCATCGCGGAAGTCGATGCCGACGATCCGCATGCCTTCCACCAGGGCTTCGGTCAGCACCCTGTAGGGCACCCAGCCGCGGCCCAGCAGAATATGGACGGCCGCCTCGACCTCTTCCTTCAGGCCGTCGTAAAGATCGTCGTGAACCTGCTGAACCAAATCCTCGTCATTGAGGGAGTTGAGATCGAGTTCGCCTTCTTCTGCCATCGGGAGTCTCCAGCCGGAAAATTCGTAATGATCGGTCAAGATAGCGGAATGCCACGGAATTCCGCTATCCTTGGGCGACATCCACATGCCGGAAAGCGACGGTTGAGGCAAGGACCAAGGCCAGCTCTCACCCGTATCGTCAGAGCTGGATAAGTTCATTCATCTTTTTCTCTCCATGGCAGGGCTTGCCTGTTCTCGGGCTTGACCCGGGAAACCCTGCCATCCAACCTAGATCACCGGCTCGGTGGCCGGTGACGGAGAGAGTGTCGATATAACCCATGCCGCCGTCAGAAAAACTCATCCATAAGTTGGAAGAACGCCAGTTTTGCCGGGTCAGCGGTGTACCCATAGCGACGGAAGAATGGCTCTACCCAATGGGTTCCAAAATTTGTGGCTATGTCTCGCGCGATGAGCGCTAAATCCTGGTGCCTGTCGGCTACGCCGAGGCGCCCGATATCGATAAAGCCGGTGAACATGCCGTGTTCTGCCATCAGGTTCGAAAGACATGCGTCGCCGTGCGTGACGACAAGATCCTCATGATCGGGCACCTCACGCAGAAGGATATCGAACAGTTCGGCTGCCGATCGTCCCTGCCGTGCCTCGTCGAAATCGTCCTCGTCAACCAAACCGGCGGCCATGCGTGCCCGGGCGATCTCTACACGCTTGCTGGCGCTATGGTCGAACGGGCAGCTAGCCGGATTAATACGGTGCAATTTGGCAAGTGCGCCGGCAGCGATCTCGACAACGGCCGCAGGCGGCAAGGCCGGGGTTGATCCCAAATCCTCACCAGCGATAGCCGTCATCACCAGCCATGACCGGTCTTGATCGGTGAGGTAGGCAAGGACATCGGGGCAAGGCATGCCCGTGGACGAGAGCCAGGCGAGGCGGCCAGCCTCGTCAGCGACCTCGTTGAAGAGGCCGCACTTCTCTGTTTTCACGAATAGACGGGGCCGCCCTTCCGCTTGCAATTCAAAAACATCCGCACCGGACAAGCCGTCTTTTGCGGCCAGCCAAGTATAGCCCCCGATTATGGATTGCAATGCGGGTGGCACCATTTTGGTTGAGCGGCCTACCCGCGCCGTCTCTCCCGTCTTGCCGCGCCTTCGGCGGCGGTGTCGACGCCCTTGGCCAGAACCGAGACGGCGCCGAGGCGCTGCTCAATCAGCTCAACCGATGGGCGCTCGCCCTTCGTATAAGTCTCCAGCGATTTCCGCATGGCGGCAAGATGCTGGGGACTCGTGCCGCAGCAGCCGCCGATGATTTTTGCTCCGGCATCGAAGACGATCCTCGCATAGTCGGCCATGAGTTCGGGCGTACCGGTATAGTGAATGTGGCCATCGGCATATTGCGGGATACCGCAATTGCCCTTGGCGACGACGGCGGCATCGGGGCGTGCCTCGGTAATGCCGAGAATCGTGGCCACGAGTTCCGAAGCACCGACACCGCAATTGGCGCCGATCGCCACGGGTTGGGTGGCAAGCGATGCCGCAAGCGCGCCGAAGGCCTTGGGCGTGATGCCCATCATGGTGCGGCCGTTGGTGTCGAAGCTCATGGTGGTGATGATCGGAAGACCCGCCTTGGCCGCCCCTTCGACGGCGGCGCGAAGTTCCTCTTCCGACGACATGGTTTCAATCCACAATACATCGACGCCACCCTCCTTGAGAGCCATGGCCTGCTCGGCGAAGGCCGCAACGCCCTCCTCGTGCGACATGGCGCCAACGGGCTGGAAAATTTCTCCCGTGGGGCCGATGGAGCCGCCCACATAAACGGCACGGCCCGCGTTATCCGCCTCGGCGCGGGCGTTCCTGGCCGCGGCGATGTTGATCTCACGCACCCGGCTTTGCGCATTATGCAGTTTCAGCCGGTGGCAATTGCCGCCGAAGCTGTTGGTCAGTACGATGTCGGCACCCGCTTCGATGAAGCCCCGGTGCAGGGCGCGCACCTTCTCCGGATGCTCGAAATTCCACATCTCCGGCGCATCGCCCGAAACTAGCCCCATGTCGAAGTAATTAGTGCCGGTGGCGCCGTCGGCCAAAAGCCAGGGGCGGTTGGCGAGGGCTTCGGTGAAAGACGGGCGGGTCATTAGAACCTCTCAATCAATATAAAGAAGTCTTTATATGATTTTCGGAGCAAAAGCAACCGTTCTCAGGCGCGCTTTTCGCCATAGTATAGCGACACCACATGCTGGGCTTCGGCAAAGAACAGCCAGCGTTCCACCACGGCGGCGGCGAGAGCGAGGACAGCGGCTGGCAGCGAGGCCAGGGGCGCTGCAAGCGAGGCCAACAGGGCGAGCAGCGCCAGCGCCAGGAGCAGGAACACGAGGTTTCGCAAGCACGCCGCATGCTTGCGGGCAACGGCGTATCCCATTTCCTTCTGGATGAAGTTCGTGGCGGTGTGCGGCACTTCCCACTGGCTGACGCTACCGATACGGCCCAAACCGGTGGCGGCTTCGATACTGTGCGATTTCTCAGCGCTGTCGATGGCGCGCCAATAGAAAAATTTCAGAACGCCTACGAGAAGGAGCGCCGCCACGGCGAGGATGACTTGAAAATACTGAAAGCGGCCGAAGAGCGTTGCAATCGCCGTCATGAGTCCAGCACCCGTCGCCAGCGCAAACGCTAGATAGACCGGCACCGTGAGCGGTTGCGACCAGGCGCGAATGGTGGGCAGTGTCGAATAGATCTTGGCCGTGCAGAAAACCGTGACAGCGCACATAGCAGCGGTAAGGAGCCCCAGCGGGCCGATGAACGCCGGTGCATTGACGAGCCCAGACCACACGGCGGCAAACGCCAGCGCGGGCGCATAAGTGATAACGGAAGCCACCCCTTCCCGCGAAAGCCATGACGAACGCCATTGCGAGAAAGCCCGCCAGGCCCGCTCAGGATGGCCGAGATGGAACGTGGAGGACAGCAATCCCACGGTGATCAAAACGAGCGCGATCGAGCTTCCCGTGAGTGCAAACGCCAAGCTCGACGCTACCCCATGCTGAAAGCCCACAACGCCGAGCAGCGCCAAAAGCCCATAGCCCGCACCGGAAGCCGTAGTGAAGAGAATGACGGAATAGGCCGGATGCATCCTAACCTTCGAGCTTGCCCGAATAATCGGTGTCGTCGCCGCGCGTGCCGATCATCTTGCGCGACAACACCTGGTCGGCCCAGGCGAAGAGACGGTCAAAGGCGCTACCGTCGCCCTTCGGCAGTTCAATGGGTTTGGCCGTCGTGGCATCCTTCCGTGCGCGCGGCGGAAGATATTTGTTTACCGGCTTGTAGCCCATCTCCGGCAAGAGATCGTAACCCTCGCGCTCTTTCACGAGTTGCGAGACGGACGACGTGGGGTCGCCAAGATCGCCGAAGTGACGCGCCCCCGTGGGACAGGCCTTGACACAGGCTGGCACGCGGTCTTCGGGCTCAAGATGATCGTTATAGATGCGGTCCACGCACAGGGTGCATTTTTTCATGACACCGTGGCTGTAATCGTATTCGCGCGCGCCATAGGGACAAGCCCACGAACAGAGCTTGCAACCGATGCAGGTTTCCGGATTGACCAGAACGATGCCATCCTCGGCGCGTTTGTAGGACGCACCCGTCGGACAGACGGTGACGCAGGCCGGTTCCTCGCAATGCAGGCAGGAGCGCGGGAAGTGGACAATGCGCGATTGTTCTTGGCCCTGCTCTTTGACCTCGTAGCCGTGAACGCGATTAAGCCAGACGCCGGAGGGATCGGCGTCATAGGGTTTTTCATCGTTGAGCGGAGCTGAATAGCCTTGGGTGTTCCATTCCTTGCACGATGTCGCGCAGGCCTGGCAGCCGACACAGGTATCGAGATCGATGACGAGACCGAGTTTTTTGGGCGATGGTGGCGGGAGGGAAGTCATTGCTCCTAAACCCGCGCCAGATTGTCTTCACCCCGTGAAGCGGGGAGAAGAAGGGACCCGTAGCAAAGCAACGGGGAGATGAGGGGCATCTTGGTCATGAAGATCATCCGTTTCCCCTCACCTACCCAAGCTTCGCTTGGGGCCCTTCCTCTCCCCGCTCACGCGGGGCGAGGACAGTGCGGGAAACTGCGGGGCGCTTTCGGCTTTCTGATCCTCCGCCTTCTCGACCCTCACGCGAAGATCGTACCAGGCGGCCTGGCCGGTGATCGGATCGCTGTTGGAATAGCGGTAGCCGCCTTCACGTTCCGGTAGAAGTTCCGAGATCAAGTGATTGAGCAGGAATCCTTTTTTGGCCTCGGGCGCGTCGGGGGCCAGCCCCCAGGCGTTAGACCTCTTGCCGATGGCATTCCAGGTCCAGACGGTTTCCGGATTCTGGCCGTCCATGAGCTTCACCTGCCCCTTGATGCGGCCGTGGTGCGAAATGACGTTGACCCAGTCGCCATCGGCAATGCCGAGTTTGGCGGCGCGCTGACGCGCCATATAAAGCCAGTTGCGCCCCAGTATCTGGCGGAGCCAGGCATTCTGCGAACCCCAGGAATGATACATGGCCATGGGCCGCTGGGTGACGGCATGCATGGGGAATTCCTCCTCGCTCACCATCTCGCCCTCGAAGGGCGGGTACCAGAAGGGAATGGGATCGAAATAGGTCTCGATCCGCTTCCTGTGCTCCGCGGGCGGAATAATCTTGCCAGCCCCACGCGCCGCCAGCCGGAATTTCTGCAAGGGTTCGGAATAGAGTTGATGGATGATGGGATCGGGCCTGCCGAGGAAGCCGAAGAAAGTTGCCCAGTCGAGATAGGCCCAGTTCACATGGCGATAGTATTTCATGTGATCGGGTAGTTCGTAAAACCAGTGGCAGCCGTTGTCGATATAATGCTGGAGCTGCTCAGGATTGGGAGTGCCGCGCCCCTGCGCCTTGCCATTGGGCCCGCGAAAGCCCGCCAAGGGCCCGATGCCGGGGGCGCGTTCATGGTTCACCATGTAATCTGAATAGCCGCCGGGATAGCGCGGGCTGCCGTCGATGCGGGTCATGCC
>JBOHKD010000107.1:0-5552 GCA_050728895.1 Aestuariivirga sp. | reverse complement strand
CCCGCGGTTCCGAGCCGCTCTACGCCAAGGGCAAACTTGTAGGCCGCGCCACCAATGGCGGCTTCGGCTGGCGCGTGAACAAATCGCTGGCGCTCGGCATGGTAAAGTCCGAGTTCGCCGCCACCGGCACCGAACTCGATATCAAGATTCTCGGCAAGATGTTCAAGGCCACCGTAATCCCCGAAAGCCCCTACGATCCCGGCAACAACGCCCTTCGCGCCTAGGCATCCTGACCCGGAGCTTGGATACTGTTAGGCTGGCCGGGGGGCGAATCAATGACAAGGCAGCCACAGAGCTACGGTACGGGCGTCACCTTCGTTCTGCTGGCCACCGTCGGCTGGAGCCTGTCCGGCATTTTTGTGCGCCTCATGCCGAATCTCGATGGCTGGCAGATCAACTGCTGGCGGGGCTACTGGCTGGCCGTGGCGATGCTTTGTTACCTTGTCATCCGCTATGGATCGGCTTTTCCGGCAAGGTTCAAGGCGATTCCAACCACCGCCCTTTATTCATCCGCCGTGTGTTTTGCGGTGGGAACGACCTTATATGTTACCTCGCTGACACTTGCCAGCACGGCCACTGTCTCGGTGATAGGCGCAACAGCTCCGCTCTTCGCGGGCCTGCTCAGCCCTTGGCTCACAAACGAAAGACCATCGGCATTGGCATGGGTGGCCGCACTCCTTGCCCTCGGCGGATCCGCCATTATCGGCTGGAACGGGCTTGAAACAGGACGGTGGATCGGCATCCTGACAAGCTTTGGCATTCCCACGACCTTTGCGTTGCAAACCTTGCTTCTCAGGCGATACCGGCATCTTGACATGATGCCTGCGCTTTTTCTGGGCGGAGTCTTTTCTTTTGTTGGCGCGGGCCTTCTGGGATTTACGGCGGGCCATTCGGCCGGCGGGTTCGAAATCGATGTGAGGTCGATGCTGCTGCTTGCCGCCATGGGCCTCTTGCAACTTGCCATTCCACTGATCTTTTACGCGCGAGGCGCCCGCTCGCTTTCCGCCATTGCGCTCGCCCTCATTGCCATGCTCGATGCCATCCTCAATCCCTTGTGGCCATGGCTGTTCGTGGGAGAGCGGCCGGAGGCCGCTTCGTTCCTGGGCGGCGGCATAATTCTTGGCGCGGTGCTTCTCAGTATTCTCGGCGGCCAGTGGATGGCGCGGACGGCACGGCGGCAGGTGCCATAACTCAGCCGGCCGTTTCTTGCCGATGTGCCGCGGTGAGTTCCGCCATGCTGTTAAAACGGAAATTGTATTTGGGAGACGTCCCCGGATCGACCGTGGCGCCAAACCCCGTCTGCGCATGGCGGCGGTAGATCCAGCAGGATGCGAGCCCATGCCGGTTGGCCGGCTCGTGATCATGGAACAGGCTTTCGGCGGTGTGGAGAATGTCCGCCTTGGCTATCCCCAAGCCTTGCAGCTTGTCGATCATGTAATCGAAGTTGCGATCGCTCGGCTTGTAGGAGCCGATGTCCTGTGCGGTGTAGATCGCATCGAAGGTAACCTTGAGCCGCTTATTGCTGTGAGCGAAGCTGGCGTTGTCGATGTTCGACAGGATCACCAGCTTGTAGTGCTTCTTGAGATAGGCCAGAGCCTTGGCGGAATCCGGAAACGCCGGCCAGTCCTTCACCGAATTGCCATAGGCGAGGGCTTCCTTCAAGGACGCCGTGAGGCCCCATTCCTCGGCAAGCCGCTTGTAAACCACGGCAAGAAGCTCGCTGTATTTCATCGCCGGAGTAAAATTCTGTTGCGAGAATTCGTGGCGCGCATGGGCTTGCAGAATCCCATCGCGCGAAAGCCTCTTGCGCAACCGCGAGGCCAGCGGCTTCAGCCCCGCCACCATGCCGCTTTCCCAATCGATCAGCGTACCGTAGCAGTCGAATGTCAGCGCCTTGAAGTCTCCAAGTTTCACTTGAAGTTGTCCTTGCGCCGCCGGAGTTCGGCGAAAACCTCAGGGTCGCTGGCGTTTTCCATCTTGAGATTGCGCCTGATCTCCGGGCTGCCGGCGCGCAGGAAGGGATTGGCCTTAAGCTCATCGCCGATGGTTGAGGGGCAGGTCATTTTCCCCTCTTGCCGGAGTTTGGTGACGATGCCGGCGCGCTGCTGCAGCGCCCGGTTGCCCGGTTCAACCGACATAGCGAATTTCGCATTCGCTTCCGTATACTCGTGGCCGCAATAAACGAAGGTCGACGGCGACAGGGTACGGAATTGGTTGACGGAAGTGTACATCTCCTCCAGCGTGCCTTCGATCACCCTGCCGCAGCCCAGCGAGAACAGCGTATCGGCGGCGAACAGCGAAAATTCCGAAGGGATGTGATAGGCGATGTGCCCCCTGGTGTGGCCCGGACAGGCATGGATTTTCACCTCGCGCCCCACCCAAGTGAAGGTCTCGCCGCCCGAGAGCATCTTGCGGATGCCGGGTATCTTTTCGGCCTCGTCCTTGGGGCCGAAGATCGTGCAACCGAATTGTTCCTTCAGCGCCAGATTGCCTTCCACATGATCGATGTGATGGTGGGTATTGAAGATGTGGGTGAGTTGCCAGCCCCGTTTTTTAAGTTCTTTTTCGATGGCCGTTGCGTCGGGCGCGTCGATCGCGGCCGTAGCACCGCTCGGGTGATCGTGGACCAGGAGACCATAATTGTCTTCCCGGCAGATGAACTGATGCATTTCAAGGTGGGACATGAAGCTGCTGACCTCGTCTGAATTCATGGATGACCGGGCGGAAACTTGCCGGTATCATCCCGCCAATGGATATCGTCGATCTTCGCGAATTCTACCGGAGCCGGCTGGGACATACCACAAGGAGGCTCATTGCCAATAGGCTAAAGCCCAGGCTGGGCTCGCTTGCCGGATCGACCGTCATGGGCCTGGGTTTCGCGACGCCCTATCTTGAGGATTGCACGGGCGAAGCGGAGCGCAATCTGGCCTTCATGCTGGCCAGGCAGGGCGTCATCCATTGGCCGGACACGGGCCCGGTCAAATCGGCGCTGATCGATGAATTCGATCTGCCGCTTCTTGAAAGCACCGTCGATCTGGCGCTTGTCATCCATGGGCTGGAACTTACCGACGCTCCCGATGAAATGCTGAAGGAGGTCTGGCGCGTGTTGGCGCCCCAAGGGCGCCTGCTGCTGGTGGTGCCCAACCGGCGCGGCCTGTGGGCCAGGTTCGACACTTCGCCCTTCGGCTATGGCCAGCCTTTTTCCAGGCCGCAGCTTTTGGGGTTGCTGCGCGAAAGCCAGTTCGCCATCGCCTCCTGGTCCCAGGCTTTGTTCCTGCCGCCCTTCAGCCGGGCTTTGTTTCTGTCTTGGGCGGGGGTTTTCGAAAATCTGGGAAACCGCCTCATGCCGGCGGTTTCGGGCGTGGTCATCGTCGAGGCGGTTAAGCAGGTTTATGCCATTTCCTCCAGTAAAAGACTGCGCCACCCCCGGCTTGCGCCGTCGCTCAATCCGCTGCCGGCCGGGCGGGGCGACAGCCGAAGCGCGGGCGTGAGGCTTTGCTTTTGACTTTTGTGCTCCTATGAATGGCGCCGCGCGGTGCAGGGTGCGCCGCTGAACGAACGGAATTTGCGGCCATGAATACGCCGGCAACGCTGGACACTTCGCTGGAGGACATCCGCCGGGAGATCGACGAGATCGACGATTCGATCCTCGATCTCGTGGCACGCCGCATCGAGGCTTCCGAGAAGATACGAAGCCGGAAAGTCGATTCCGGAACCCTGGTGCTATCGCCCATCCGTCCGGCCCGCGAGGCCGCCATCATGCGAAGGTTGCTGGCGCGTGGCAAAGCGAAAGTACCGCCCGAACTTATGGTGCGTCTTTGGCGCGTCATCCTCACGGCCTCGACCCTGTTTCAGGCCGATGTTACCCTTCACATCTCGCGCAAGCTGGGCAGGCAGCTTGGCTTAAGACTAGGACTTAGGGACCATTTCGGGACCTTGCCCGTCGAGGAACACCGTGACGAAGTCCAGGCGCTCACCCAGGTCAACATCAATTCCGGCGACATCTGCGTGGTCGAGACAGGCTCGCCCTGGGCCGATGCCTTTGCCGAAGGCAGGGCGGGCGAAGCGCGCATCATTGGCGTGCTGCCGGTCTTGCGCCAAGGTCCGGCGCCTGAGCTTTTGATTTTCGGCCATGCGGAGGCGCTGGCCACCGGCGAAGATGAAACCATCATCGTCAGCGACGGCAAGCTGCCCCGCGATTTTCTGCCCAAGCCCATGTGGCAGTTGAAATCGGGCTCGCGCCGCATCTCCAGCCTGCCGGGCTTCCTCTCGGAACATGAAGCGCCGCTCATTTCATTGATGCGGTCCAATGTGACACTTGGTCTCAAACTGGCGGGACGCTATCCAGCCCCGCTTGAGATTGCGCCATGACAGACACGGCAACAATGGACAGGCCGCATCCAAAACCCGGCATTCTGGATATCGCGCCCTATGTGCCGGGCAAGAGCGGCGCCAGGGGCTTAAAGACATTCAAACTCTCCTCCAATGAATCCCCGCTCGGGCCGAGCCCCGCGGCGACCTCCGCCTTCAAGGCGGAAGCAACGGCACTTGCACTTTATCCCGATGGTTCGGCGGCGGAACTTCGCGAGGCAATTGCCAGGCGTCATGGCCTCGATGCAGGGAACATCGTCTGCGGTACGGGCTCGGATGAATTGCTTCATCTCCTGGCGCATGCCTATCTCGGATCGGGCGATGAGGCGATATACAGTCGGCACGGATTTTTGGTCTATCCGATTGCCATCCAGGCCAATGGCGCGACACCGGTGATAGCGTCCGAAGCGCGGGAAACCGCCGTTGTTGATGCCTTGTTAGCCTGTGTGAGCGCGCGCACCAAAATGCTGTTCTTGGCCAATCCCAACAATCCCACCGGTACCTATCTGCCGGCGAGTGAGGTGAAGCGCCTCCATGCCGGGTTGCCAGAGCATGTATTGCTCGTGCTCGATGCGGCCTATGCCGAATATGTGCGCCGCGCCGATTATGACGCAGGGATCAAACTCGTCGAGGCTTCCGGCAATGTCGTGATGACGCGCACCTTTTCCAAAATATACGGCCTTGCGGCGCTCCGCCTGGGCTGGGCCTATTGCCCGGCGCATGTCGCCGATGTGCTCAATCGCGTCCGTGGCCCCTTTAACGTGAGCGCGCCCGCGATTGCCGCTGGCGTTGCGGCCATTGAGGATGAGGCCTTCGTGGAAAAAGCAATCGCACATAACGAGATGTGGCTGCCGTGGCTGAGCCGGGAATTGACCGGGCTTGGTCTTCGCGTAACACCGAGTGCTGGCAATTTCCTGCTGGTACATTTTCCCGAAGCCCCGAAAAAAAATGCCGCCGCCGCCGATGCGTTTCTGACCTCTCGCGGGTTAATACTGCGGCGCATGGAGGCATATGGCTTTCCCCGTGCTCTGCGGGTGACGGTCGGCACGGCGGAGGCCAACCGCGCCCTCATTGCCGCGCTGAAGGAATTTCTTCGATGAGTGTCATGTTCGAGCGCATCGCCCTGATCGGCTTGGGCCTCATCGGCTCTTCGCTTTGTCATATCGTCAAGCGCAAGAAAC
>JBOHKD010000106.1:0-5615 GCA_050728895.1 Aestuariivirga sp. | reverse complement strand
AGCCTCGATTTCCTTGATGACCGCCTTCAAGCGTTCCTCGAAATCGCCGCGATAGCGCGTCCCCGCCAGAAGAGCTCCCATGTCGAGTTGATAGACCGTGCAATCGGCGAGCACGGCGGGCACTTCGCCCTTGACGATCTTGCGCGCCAGGCCTTCGGCGATGGCCGTCTTGCCGACACCGGGATCGCCCACGAAAAGCGGGTTGTTCTTCTGGCGGCGGCACAGAATCTGGATGGTGCGGGCAACCTCGGTCTCGCGGCCGATCAGCGGATCGATTTTGCCATCGCCCGCCTTCTTGTTGAGATTCACGCAATAGGCTTCGAGCGCGTCGGCCTCGTTTTTCTTTTTCGGCCCCTCGTGGTCCTCGCGGTCGCCACCTTGCTGCTGGTCTTGATCGACACCGCGGGCGGGCCGCGTGTCGGAGAGGCCGGCACGCTTGGCAATGCCGTGGGAAATATAATTGACGGCGTCGTAGCGGGTCATGTCCTGCTCCTGCAGGAAGAAGGCGGCATGGCTTTCGCGTTCGGCGAAGATCGCCACCAGCACATTGGCGCCGGTCACTTCCTCGCGGCCCGAGGACTGCACATGAATGACGGCGCGCTGGATCACCCGCTGGAAACCGGCGGTGGGTTTGGAATCGCCGCTCTCGGAGACAACATTCGCCACTTCGCTGTCGAGGTAGCCCTCAAGGCTGCGGCGCAGCGCATCGAGATCGACGCTGCAGGCCCGCATGACGGCGGCCGCGTCCTTGTCCTCGATGAGCGCCAGCAACAGGTGCTCAAGCGTTGCGTATTCGTGGCTGTGCTCATTGGCAATCGCCAGCGCGCGGTGCAGGGCCTTTTCCAGGCTGCGGGAGAACGTGGGCATTCGGGGCCTATTCCTTTTCCATCGTACACTGGAGCGGATGCTGGTTGCCACGGGCAAAATCCATCACCTGACTCACCTTGGTTTCCGCCACTTCGAACGTATATACGCCGCAGATGCCCACCCCCTTTTGGTGCACATGCAGCATGATACGTGTCGCCTCCTCCCGCCCCTTGCCGAAGAACCGCTCCAGCACATGGACGACAAACTCCATCGGCGTGTAATCGTCGTTCAACAGCAGCACCTTGTAAAGCGAAGGTTTTTCGGTCTTCGTTTCGGTGCGGGTGAGGACGCCGGCCTGACTGCCACCCCCGGATTTGTCGCGCTTCGGCATGGGAGCAATATAATTGCTCCGGGTGAAAAAGGGGAGAGGTAATCGCTGGAAATCAAATTCTCTCCATGGCCGCCCAAGCCTGTTCTCGGGCTTGACCCGAGAAAGGCGGCCCTCCAGCCTGGATCACCGGCTCAGAGGCCGGTGATGGAGAGAAGTTAGCGATGGCGGACCCCCTTCCCGCTTCCATTGGCCGATTCTTCGGGATAAGGTTGTTTCCAATAGGCAAGAAACCAACAGGGAGACAAATACCATGACAGCACTTAAACGCGCTATCGGTTCCCTTCTGGCGCTTGCGGCGGCAAGCGGCCTGGCCTGCGCCCAGGAAATGAAGAAAGAAATCGGCGCCGGCGAAGGCCAGGTCGATATCGTGGCCTGGCCGGGCTACATCGAGCGCGGCGAGACCGACAAGGGATACGACTGGGTTACCGAGTTCGAGAAAGCCACAAGCTGCAAGGTCAATGTGAAGACGGCGGCGACATCGGACGAGATGGTGACCCTGATGAACCAGGGCGGCTTCGATCTGGTCACCGCGTCGGGTGATGCCTCGCTCCGGCTTGTCGCCGGCAAGAAGGTGCAGCCGGTCAATGTCGATCTCATCGCCAACTTCAAGAATGTCGATGACCGCCTGAAAGACGCGCCCTGGCATACGGTCGATGGCGTCCATTACGGCACACCCTATCAATGGGGGCCGAATGTGCTGGCCTACAACACCAATGTTTTCAAGGAAGCGCCGAAAAGCTGGGGGATCGTGTTCGAGGAACAGAACCTTCCCGACGGCAAGAGCAACAAGGGCCGGGTGCAAGCCTATGACGGTGCCATTTATGTCGCCGACGCCGCCCTCTATCTGATGAAGAAAAAGCCGGAACTCGGCATCGAGAATCCTTACGAATTGAACAAGGATCAATATGCCGCTGTGGTTGAGTTGCTGAAAGCGCAACGCGGGCTGGTTGGGCGCTATTGGCACGACGCGGCGGTGCAGGTTGACGATTTCAAGAATGAGGGCGTCGTTGCCTCCTCGTCATGGCCTTATCAGGTGAATTTGCTGGCGGCGGATAAAAAGCCCGTGGCTTCCACGATTCCGGAGGAAGGCGCCACAGGCTGGGCCGACACCACCATGATGCACGCGCAAGCCGCTCATCCAAACTGCGCCTATATGTGGATGAACCATTCGCTTGAGCCCAAGGTGCAGGGCGATCTCGCCTCGTGGTTCGGCTCGGTTCCCGCCGTGCCTTCCGCCTGCAAGGGCAATGAACTGCTGACGGACGCGGGCTGCGACACCAACGGTTTCGCCAATTTCGACAAGATCTGGTTCTGGCGCACACCCATCGGCAAGTGCGAAAACGAAGGTACTTGCGTGCCCTATTCGCAATGGGCAAAAGATTATATCGCCGTCCTCGGCCAGTAGTCTTCCTTCACGTGATTGTCTGTCAACGAACTGAACCGCCGGTATCTCCTTCTCCCTTGGGAGAAGGAGGGGCCCGCGCCGTGAGGCGTGGGAGGATGAGGGGATATGGCCTATCGATTATGGTCTCAATCCCCTCACCTTCCCATTGCTTCGCAATGGGCCCCTTCCTCTCCCGAGGGAGAGGAAAAGGATTTTTTGCATCCCCATGACACCAGCCGTACGCTTTCAAAACGTCTCGCGGCATTTCGGGAAAGTGCGGGCGGTTGACGATGTTTCCCTCGATATCGCGCCCGGCGAATTCTTCGCCATGCTCGGACCTTCGGGCTCGGGCAAAACAACTTGCCTTCGCCTGATCGCGGGATTCGAGCAGCCGGCCTCCGGCCACATCGAAATTTTCGGTGAAACCGCCAGCGGCCTTCCGCCCTACAAGCGCAATGTCAACACGGTGTTTCAGGATTACGCCCTATTCCCGCACATGACCGTGGGCCAGAACGTAGCTTACGGCCTGATGATCAGGGGCATGGCGCGCGCTGCCCGCGAGTCGAAAGCCATGCAGGCGCTCGAGATGGTGAAGCTCAAAGGCTATGGCGACCGCAAGCCCAGCCAGCTTTCCGGCGGTCAGCGCCAGCGCGTGGCGCTTGCACGGGCGCTCATCAACCAGCCCAAGGTGCTCCTCCTCGACGAGCCCTTGGGGGCGCTCGACCTCAAACTCCGCGAACAGATGCAGGAAGAGTTGAAAGCACTCCAGAAACAACTGGGCATCACTTTTGTTTTCGTTACCCACGATCAGGGCGAAGCGCTTTCCATGGCCGACCGGGTGGCGATTTTCAACGAAGGCAAGATCGTGCAGGCGGGCTCGCCCTCGGAAGTCTATGAGCGGCCACGCTCGCGCTTTGTCGCCGATTTCGTCGGCTCTTCGAATATCCTGCAACCGTCATTTTCCTCCGCCCACGGAGGTCCGGGGGTTTGGACCAGCCTCAGGCCGGAAAAGATTAGCGTGTTTTCCAAAGGTCATACGGCGCCCACGGGCTTTGCCAGCGCCGAGGGACGGGTGGTTGCCGTCCATTATCAGGGTTCGATCATCCGTGTGGTCATAGAAACGGGCGGCGCGCGTCTTACCGCCGCCATCCCCGCGGGCACCCGGTTTTTCGCCGAAGGCCAGAACGTGTGCTTCGCCTGGCCCGCCGGCAGTGCCGTTGCCATGGAGCCCGATTGATGACGCAGGCAACGGCAATCCGCGAGGGAACGCTTATCCGGGTCTCCGATATTCTCTTCCACCGGCCCTGGCTTCTCACCCTTGTGCTGTTGTTGCCGCCACTGGCATGGATCGGTGTTGTCTATATCGGTTCACTGGCAGCCCTGTTGCTGCAAAGTTTTTACGCGCTCGACGATTTTTCCGGACTGGTGGTGCGCGAACTCACGCTCTCCACCTACGCCGAGCTTCTCGAAGCCGCCAATGTTCAGGTCATCGCTCGCACCTTTCTCATGGCAACGGCGGTGACGGTAGCCTCGGCCCTTATCGCCTTTCCGATTGCCTATTACGCGGCGCGTTATGCAAAGGGCACGATGAAGGCGTTCTTCTATCTCGCGGTGATGATGCCCTTGTGGTCGAGCTATCTGGTCAAGATCTATGCCTGGAAACTCATCCTCGCCAAGGAAGGCATCATCACCTGGGCCGCGAAACAGGCGCATCTTTCACCGGCTCTCGATTGGCTCCTCGCTATTCCCACAATCGGCGGCACGTCATTGTCGTTCAGCTATATCGGCACCTTTCTGGTTTTCGTCTATATCTGGCTGCCCTACATGATCCTCCCCATGCAGGCGGCACTTGAGCGGGTGCCCAGGAGTCTTATCGATGCTTCCGCCGATCTCGGTGCCAACCCCAAGCAGACGTTCCGCGCCGTGATCTTTCCACTGGCCCTTCCCGGCGTCGTCGCGGGCTCGATCTTCACCTTCTCGCTGACCCTCGGCGACTATATCGTGCCACAGATCGTCGGCAATTCGCGTCCCTTCATCGGGGTTGCGGTCTATTCGCTGCAAGGAACGGCGGGCGATATTCCGCTTGCCGCCGCCTTCACCGTTATCCCCATGGCAATCATGGCAATCTATCTCGCCGTGGCAAAGCGCATGGGAGCTTTCGATGCGCTCTGATGGGCGGCCGCGCGCGCCAAACGCGCTCAAGATCGCCGCCGCTGCGGGATTGCTGTTCCTGCATTTGCCGCTGGCCCTGATTTTCCTCTATGCCTTCACCACGGAGGAAAAGAGTTTTCAGTTTCCCCCGCCAGGCTTTACCACCCACTGGTTTCAAACCGCATGGTTTGACCGGCCCGATATCTGGCCGCCGCTGTTGTTGTCCATCAAGGTGGCCGCCGCCGCAACACTACTTGCGCTGATCTTCGGCACGCTTGCCGCGGCGGCGCTGGCCAGGGCGCGCTTTTTCGGGCGCGAGGCGATTTCGCTGCTGTTCATCCTGCCCATAGCGCTTCCCGGCATCATCACCGGCATCGCGCTCAGGTCGGCCTTCGATATCGCAGGCGTGCCGTTCTCGACCTGGACCATCGTGCTGGGCCACGCCACGTTCTGCATTGTCGTCGTTTACAACAACGTGCTGGCCAGGTTCCGCCGGACTTCCGCCAGCATGATCGAGGCGTCCATGGATCTGGGCGCCGATGGCTTCCAGACATTCCGTTATGTAGTTCTGCCGCAGATCGCGTCCGCCCTTCTGGCGGGCGGCATGCTGGCTTTCGCATTGTCATTCGATGAGGTGATCGTCACGACGTTCACGGCGGGACAGCAATCGACGTTGCCGATCTGGATGCTGAACGAGCTGATCCGTCCGCGCCAGCGCCCGGTCACCAATGTGGTGGCGATCATCGTCATCGCGGTCACTTTTATCCCCATCCTCCTCGCCTATTACCTGACGCGCGAAGGGGAGAACATAGGCGCGGGGAAGTAAATTTTTGTCCTCATGCTGAGGTGCGCTTGCATCGCAAGCGCCTCGAAGCATAAAAC
>JBOHKD010000105.1:0-5616 GCA_050728895.1 Aestuariivirga sp. | reverse complement strand
CGGCAATCCTGCTCGGTCTCATGGCGATCCTGAAAATCGACTTCGGCCTGCAACCGGTCGAAACCACGCAATGGGGCGGATTGCTGGTGACACTGGTCGTCGCTGTCACCGGGATTGTTGCGTCCTTGCCGCTCGGCATCCTGCTGGCATTGGGGCGGCGGTCGAACATGCCCATCGTCAAGGGGTTCTCGGTGGCATTCATCGAACTCTGGCGCGGCGTGCCGCTGATTACCGTGCTGTTCATGGCCAGCGTCATGCTGCCGTTGTTCCTTCCCGAAGGCGTCAACTTCGACAAGCTTATGCGCGCGCTGATCGGTGTCGCGCTGTTTTCCTCGGCCTACATGGCGGAAGTGGTGCGCGGCGGTTTGCAGGCGATCCCCAGGGGGCAATATGAAGCGGCCCAGGCGCTGGGGCTTTCCTATTGGAAAACGATGAGTCTCATCGTCTTGCCGCAGGCCCTGAAAATCGTCATTCCGGGAATCGTCAACAGTTTCATCAGCCTGTTCAAGGACACGACACTGGTTTCGATCATCGGGCTGTTCGATCTTCTGGGCTTCGCGATAACGAGTTCCAACGACGCCAAATGGGCCTCGCCCCAGACCGGCGCTACGGCCTATTTTGCCGCCGCGCTGATGTTTTGGGTTTTCTGTTTCGGCATGTCGCGCTATTCGATTTTCATGGAACGCCGGCTCGAAACCGGACACAGGAGATAGGAAGACCATGGCTAAATCCGCAAAGACGGTGGATATCAGCGATGTACCAGCCATCCAGATTACCGCCATGAACAAGTGGTTCGGTGAATTTCATGTGCTGCGCGATATCTCGCTTACCGTTTACAAGGGCGAGCGCATCGTGATTTGCGGTCCATCGGGGTCGGGTAAATCGACGCTGATCCGTTGCATCAACAGGCTCGAAGAGCATCAGAAGGGCGACATCGCCGTCGACGGCATTCCGCTTACCAACGATTTGAAGAAGATCGACGAGGTGCGCCGTGAAGTCGGCATGGTGTTCCAGCACTTCAACCTGTTTCCCCATCTCACGGTGCTGGAAAACCTGACGCTGGCGCCCATCTGGGTGCGCAAGATGCCGAAGAAGGATGCCGAGGAAGCGGCGATGAAGTATCTCACGCGCGTCAAAATTCCCGAACAGGCGCTGAAATATCCGGGGCAGCTTTCCGGCGGCCAGCAGCAGCGCGTGGCGATCGCGCGTTCGCTGTGCATGAATCCCAAGATCATGCTGTTCGACGAGCCCACCTCGGCGCTCGATCCCGAAATGATCAAGGAAGTCCTGGAAGTGATGGTCGATCTGGCGGAATCGGGCATGACCATGCTGTGCGTGACCCACGAAATGGGATTCGCGCGGCAAGTGGCAAACCGGGTGATCTTCATGGACCAGGGCCAGATCGTCGAGCAGAACGCGCCGGAGGAATTCTTCTCCCATCCGAAGAGCGAGCGGACCAAGCTGTTCCTCAGCCAGATTTTGCACTAGGATTTGCCGAAATGCCGCGACTGCTTCTCATTCTTATCGTCATGGCCGCCGGTCTCGCCGCATGCGCCCCTGGAGCCAATGCAACAACCCTCGACGATGTGAAAACCCGCGGCAAGCTTTTGTGCGGGGTCAATCCCGGCCTGCAAGGATTTGCGCTGCGCAACGCCGATGGAAGCTGGGCGGGTTTCGATGTCGATTTTTGCAAGGCGGTCGCGGCCGCGGTTGTGGGCGATGCGGCGAAAGTCGAGTTCGTGGCTGTCAATGCCCAGGAACGTTTCGACAAGCTCAAGTCCGGCGCCATCGATCTTCTGGCCCGCAACACGACATGGACCATGGAACGCGAGACCAAGACCGGCATCCGTTTCGCGGGCGTTTCCTATCACGACGGGCAAGGCTTCATCGTCAAGAAACTTCTCGGCGTCAACACGGCGCTGAACCTGACCGGTGCCGCCATCTGCTTTCTTTCCGGCACTACGACGCAAGCCAATGTGGAGGATTTCTTCCGCGAGAAAGAAATGAGCTTCGTGCCGGTCACCTTCGATAGCATCGGCGATCTGGTGAAGGCTTTTGACGAGGGCAAATGCGACACCTACACCGCCGATTTGTCGCAGCTCTATGCAATCAGGCTCAAGCTCGCCAATCCCGACGACAGCATCGTGCTGCCCGATGTGATTTCGAAGGAACCGCTAGGGCCAGCCGTCCGCCAGGGCGACGAGCAATGGTTCAACATCGTACGCTGGACGCTTTTTGCGCTGATCAATGCCGAAGAGAGCGCCATCGGTGCCCAATCGGTCGAAACCTTAAAAGCGCAGAGCAAGGAACCCGGTGTGCGCCGCATTCTGGGGCTCGAGGGAAGTTTCGGCGCCGACCTCGGGCTTGATGCGGACTGGGCGGCACGCGCCATCAAGACTGCAGGAAATTACGGCGAAATTTTCGAACGCAATCTCGGCAAAGGTTCAGCCCTTGCCATCGAGCGCGGCATCAATGCCCAGTGGAACAATGGCGGATTGCTTTACGCGCCACCGGTCAGATAAATTTTCTTGACTTGGTTATACTAATTGTATAATTATACAATTAGATACACATGAACAAACCGCTTACCATACGCAAAGTGGGAAACTCACTTAGCCTCACCATTTCCGACATGGCAAAAGATCTTGGTCTTGGCGAGGGGGACAAGGTGTATGCCGTCCGCACCCCCCGCGGTTTTGAACTGACGCCTTATGACGCCAGTTTTGATAGTGCCGTCGAAACAGCGCGTCAGTTCATGCGCAAATATCCCAACGCGATGAAGAAGCTCGCGGAATAGGCACCCCATGATCTGGCTGACGAGAGACATGGTGGAGGCCTTCCACCGGGAATCCCTTGCGCGCTTCGAAGGCGCCGACGGTATCCGTGACGAAGGATTGCTTCTCAGTGCTTTGGCACGGGCCGAAAACATATTTGCCTATGAGCCGGAAGCCGTTCCTTTCCGGTTGGCGTCGGCTTACTGCGCCGGTGTCGTCAAGAACCATCCTTTCATCGATGGTAACAAGCGGACTGGCATCCTTTGCGCCGTGGTCTTTCTTGGGCTCAACGGCATTGAACTCGAATTCGACGAGGCGATGATCGTGACAATGGTCTATGGCCTCGCGGCGGGCGAGATAAAGGAAGATCAATTGGCCGAATGGCTGCGCGGTGCGGCGCTTAATCGCTGAGCTCCACCGTTTCTTCCTGCCGTTCATAGGGGACGAAGCCCAGCTTCTGGTAAAGCGCCAAAGCTGCGGGGCCGTCGAGGGCACAGGTCTGGACGATGACCCGGTCAGGTTTCCTCGCCCAGCAGGCGCGGATTGCTTCAGAGAGAAACCATTTGCCGATGCCAAGCCCGTGGAAATCCGGCATCAGACCAAAATATTCGAGTTCCACCACGGGTAATGCAATGGCATTCACCTCGAAATAGCCCGCGGGCTGGCCCGCCGCATACAGCACCCAGACCTCGGCTTGCGGATCGTGGATGATGGCCGCCAGAGCCGCGTCGTCCAGGCGTTTGCGGTCGACCCAATGATAGTTCCGGCCCACGGCATCATAGAGAAAGCGGTAAAAGCCAACGCTTGGCTTCTCGTCCTGCATCAGCATCAATTTCCGCTGATTGGGTGGAAGAAGACGCGGTGCGCGGGGCTCCGCCCGCATCTCCAGGAAAGTGACGGTGGTTTTGATCCTGCGCACGGCTCACGGGCCGGTGGCGACGGGCGTATCCGGATCGGCGCCCCATTCCGCCCAGGAACCATCATAGAGGGAGTGGTCGCGGGCACCGGCCAGCGTCAGGCCGAGGCTGAGGATCGCTGCGGTGATGCCAGAGCCGCAACTGGTGATGACGGGCTTTCCCACGTCGATACCGGCTTTGGCGAAAGCGGCGGCAATTTCTTCCGGCGGCTTGATGGTGCCGTCCTGCTTCAGCAATGACGAATAATGAACATTGCGGGCGCCCGGAATATGACCGGCGCGAACGCCCGGGCGGGGTTCCGGTTCCTCGCCCCGAAAGCGGCTGGGGGAGCGGGCGTCGGCGATTTGCGTCCGGCCGCCGCGCACATCCGCCATATCGCGCACCATCATGGATTGGTAGCGCGCGGTGAAATGGCGCTCCTGCGGCTTGGCTGCCGGACCTTCGGCAAGAGCGCGGTTTTCCGCCTTCCACTTCGGCAGTCCGCCATCGAGCGCGGCCACGTCGTCATGGCCGAAAACCTTGAACATCCACCATACGCGGGCCGCCGAAAACATGCCCGCCGCGTCATAGACGATCACCCGCTTGCCATCGCCCACGCCCATCTTGCGCATGCGAGAAGAAAATTTCTCCGGGCTCGGCAGCATATGGGGCAGAGTGCTCGCCGTATCGGAAATCTCGTCGATGTCGAAGAACTGGGCGCCAGGGATATGGCCTTCGGAAAATTCTTTTTTGGCATCGCGTTTCGATGCGGGGAGATGCCAGGAGGCATCGAGAATGGTGATGTCGGGGGAGCCCAGGTGAAGGCCCAGCCATTCTGTCGAAACAATATCCTCGCTCAAGCCGGAACCTCTTCGAAGACTTTTGGCAGAGAGGCGGAGGTTTCGAGCCAACTTGGCACCGGCAGGTTCTTTTCGCGGAGGAAAACGGGGTTGAAAAGTTTGGATGCATAGCGCGTGCCGTAATCGCAAAGGACGGTCACGATGGTGTGGCCGGGGCCCATCTGCTTTGCCATCCGTATGGCACCCGCGACATTGATGCCGGTCGAGGCGCCCATGCACAAGCCCTCAAACTGCAACAGATCGAACGTGATCGGAATGGCTTCGCTGTCGGGAATTTGAAACGCTTCATCCATGATCGCGCCTTCGAGATTGGCGGTGATGCGGCCCTGGCCGATACCTTCGGTGATGGAGGAACCCTCGGCTTTCAATGTTCCGGTTTTGTAATAGCTATAGAGTGCGGCCCCCATGGGATCGGCAAGCGCTATCTTTACATTCTTGTTGCGCGACTTGAGCGCCATGCTCACGCCCGCCAGCGTTCCCCCGGAACCTACCGCGGCAACGAAAGCATCGACCTTGCCGTCCGTCTGCGACCAGATTTCTGGTGCCGTCGTTTCGATATGGGCCTGGCGATTCGCCACATTGTCGAACTGGTTGGCCCACACCGCACCCATGGCCTTGGCCAGGCGGCCTGAATATTTCACGTAGTTGTTAGGATTCTTGTAAGGAACGGCGGGAACCTCGACCAGTTCGGCGCCAAGCTGGCGGAGCGCGTCCTTCTTCTCCTGGCTCTGTGTCACCGGAATGACGATGACCGTCTTGAAGCCCATGGCATTGGCGACAACACTGATGCCGATGCCGGTATTGCCAGCGGTGCCCTCGACGATGGTGCCGCCGGGCTGCAATTGGCCCCGCGCGATCGCGTCCCTGATGATAAAGAGCGCGGCCCGGTCCTTCACAGACTGGCCCGGATTCATGAACTCGGCCTTGCCCAGGATGGTGCAGCCGGTGAGTTCCGATGCTTTCCGCAGCTTGATGAGTGGCGTGTTGCCGATGGCGCCGATGACGTCTTGCTTGATATCCATGGCCCTAGGAATGCCTCAGGCAGGACCATCCGTCAAATGGACTCGGGCGTCCTCATGGTGATGC
>JBOHKD010000104.1:0-5642 GCA_050728895.1 Aestuariivirga sp. | reverse complement strand
CCGCCACCCAGATCGAAGGCATCGGTCTCAGGGAAATCGCGGGGGAATCCTTCCGCCGCCACGACAATGCCTTTGGCGAAAATCCGGTGTTCCGCAGCAGCCTCGATGTGGGCGGCGATTATGCCATGCGCCTGCGCGGCGAAGCCCATGTGTGGAACGCCGAGACAGTCGCAAATTTGCAGCACGCGGTGCGCGGCAACTCGAAGGAAAAATACCTGGCCTACGCCAGACTGATCAACGAGCAGTCCGAGCGTCTCAAGACCATGCGCGGATTGTTCCGGATCAGGCCGACTGACGAGATGGGAAGGAAGCCCATCGCCATCGACGAGGTGGAACCGGCGGTGAAGATCGTCAAACGCTTCTCGACGGGAGCCATGTCCTTCGGCTCGATCAGCCGTGAGGCACATACAACGCTCGCTATTGCCATGAATCGCATCGGCGGCAAATCCAACACCGGCGAGGGTGGCGAAGAGTCCGACCGCTTCAAACCTTTGCCCAATGGCGACAGCATGCGTTCCGCCATCAAGCAGGTGGCGAGCGGGCGCTTTGGCGTCACAGCGGAATATCTCGTCAATTCCGACATGATGCAGATCAAGATGGCGCAGGGCGCCAAGCCCGGCGAGGGCGGGCAGTTGCCTGGTCACAAGGTCGACAACGTCATTGCGAGGGTGCGCCATTCAACCCCCGGTGTTGGCCTCATCTCGCCGCCGCCGCACCACGACATCTATTCGATCGAGGATTTGGCGCAGCTGATCTTCGATCTGAAGAATGTAAACCCCGATGGCCTTGTCTCGGTCAAGCTCGTCTCCGAAGTCGGCGTGGGCACGGTGGCTGCCGGCGTCTCCAAGGCGCATGCCGATCACGTGACCATTTCAGGCTATGAAGGCGGCACTGGCGCCTCGCCTCTCACGTCGATCAAGCACGCGGGTTCCCCCTGGGAAATCGGGCTTGCCGAAACCCAGCAGACGCTGGTTGCCAATGACCTCCGGGGCCGCATTTCGGTACAGGCCGATGGCGGCATCCGCACCGGACGCGATGTGGTGATCGCAGCACTGCTTGGCGCCGATGAGATCGGTTTCGCCACCGCCCCGCTCATCGCGGCGGGCTGCATTATGATGCGGAAATGCCACCTCAATACTTGTCCTGTGGGTGTTGCGACGCAGGATCCGGAACTCCGCAAGCGCTTCAAGGGCGAACCCGAGCACGTCATCAACTTCTTTTTCTTCGTGGCCGAGGAAGTCCGCGAATATCTGGCGGCGATGGGCTTCACCACTTACGGGGAATTGATCGGCGCAACGGAGTGGCTTGACCAGCAGGAGGCGATTTCACACTGGAAGGCCAAGGGTCTCGACTTTGCAAAGGTTTTCGCCAAGCCCGATGTCACCCGCCCCGTCGCCACCAAAAAAACTTCAGCGCAAGATCACGGCATCGACCATATTCTGGACCGCAAGCTGATTGAACAAGCGCTGCCGGCGCTCGAAACGGGCAGTCCGGTTGAGATTGTATCGCCAATCCGCAACCGCGACCGCACGGCGGGCGCCATGCTGTCGGGTGAGGTAGCCAAACGTTATGGGCACGAAGGCCTGCCTGAAGACACCATCACGGTGAGATTCAGCGGCATCGCTGGCCAGAGCTTTGGCGCCTGGGCAGCCCACGGCGTGACACTGGAATTGACCGGCGAAGCGAATGACTACGTGGGCAAGGGTCTCTCGGGCGGCAAGCTCATTGTCAAACCCCATGACAGAACCGGTTTTCTGCCCGAGGCATCGATTATCGTCGGTAACACGGTGCTCTATGGCGCGATTTCCGGTGAGTGCTACTTTCGGGGCGTGGCTGGTGAACGTTTTGCCGTGCGCAACTCCGGCGCCATCGCCGTCGTCGAAGGCGTGGGCGACCACGGCTGTGAATACATGACGGGCGGCTGTGTCCTCGTCATTGGCGAAACGGGCCGCAATTTTGCCGCCGGCATGTCGGGCGGTGTCGCCTATGTGCTGGATGAGGCGGGCGGTTTCGCCAAGCGTTGCAACCTCTCCATGGTAGATCTCGCGCCCATTCCGGCGGAAGACGCAACCATCGAACGGCTGCATCACCATGGCGGCGATCTCGAACATCACGGTCTTGTCGACGTGACAGTTCATATGGACAAGCACGATGCGACACGCATCTGGGAGTTGCTATCACGTCACTACAAATACACGGGGTCCTCGCGTGCCATGACCATCATCGACAATTGGGACGCTTACCTGCCGAAATTCGTCAAAGTCATGCCGGTTGAATATGCCCACGCCCTTGCCGAACTGGAGAAGGCGCAAGCCACCAGCGACGGCATGACCATCGGCGTCATGAGGAGCGCCTAATGTTCGCCAGACTTGTCGCCCAAGCCTTTTTAATTGCATTTGCTGCTTCTTCGCCGACGTGGGGTGAAGAACCCAACTTTTCATGGAAGAGTATCGTTGGCGAGCAGTCTGATGCGCTAGTCCATCGGCTTTCAGAAATAGCAAACTGCTCGTCGGAAGAAAAACTCAGCTTTCGACTTAAGGCATCGCCGGTTCGAATATCGGTGCAAAGTTTTTCAGGATGGGGAGATCCCGCTGGAGGTGGGCTTATCCTAGATGATGTGTTCTACAGTGAAAAGATAAAAACAAGAACTTGCGAGCTTGGTAAGGCGGCAACGATTTATGCAATGACGTATCAGGAGAAGATATTCTCCCTCAATATTTTCTACCACAATTGCGATTTTAACGAACCGAATTGCAACTTTCGCCAGACCGCCTCCGATCAGAAGGCTTACGTTGCTTTGAAAGGATTTTTGGTTGTTCTCCCCGGCGCAGGAACCGGCGATATCTCTGCCGAGGAGTATGGAGAATTTCTCAAATGTGATGACAAGTTAAAATCTTTATCGGTGAGCAAGCCAATGGGTGCGCCGATTTCAGATTGTTTTTTTCCAAGGTTGAACGAAGTCGCTTGGCGATGTTTGGTTGGCGTGAATCAACTGGGTGAAGTCATCCAACAGTTTAGTTTTGCAGAAATTGACCGCAGCACATTCCTCCATCAAGAGAAGGACATTCTATTTGTCAATCAAAGTTTCACAAATTCACAAATGGAATTGGAGGCCAAGAAAGTATTCATTGGAGAGGTTAATTTGGAAATTGATCGTATAACCGCAGATAATAATGCGAAGCAGAAGAATCATCTGCGGGAAAAATCAGTGATTGAATCGGTAGAATGAAGACTCAGGATTAGAGAGATGGGAAAAGTCACGGGCTTTCTTGAGATCGAACGGCAGGACCGCAAGTACACGCCGGCTGCCGACCGCATCCGCCATTACAATGAGTTCGTCATTCCTCTCACGGAGGAGAGCACCAAGGCGCAAGCCGCGCGCTGCATGGATTGCGGCATTCCCTACTGCCACACCGGCTGCCCGGTAAACAATCAAATCCCCGACTGGAACGATTTGGTTTATCTCGGCCACTGGGAAGAGGCCTCGCGCAATCTGCACTCGACCAACAATTTTCCGGAGTTTACCGGCCGCATCTGCCCGGCACCTTGCGAAGCGTCCTGCACGCTCAACATTGACGATAATCCGGTCACGATCAAAACCATAGAATGCGCCATTGTCGATCGCGCCTGGAAGGAAGGCTGGATCGGGCCGGAAATTGCGCCGGAGAAAACGGCCAAAAAAGTTGCCATTGTAGGCTCAGGCCCCGCCGGCCTGGCTGCGGCGCAGCAATTGGCAAGGGCCGGCCACAGCGTTCACGTCTTTGAAAAAAATCGCAAGGCCGGCGGCCTTCTGCGTTACGGCATTCCCGATTTCAAGATGGAAAAACATCTGATCGATCGCCGTGTCGCGCAAATGGAAGCCGAAGGCGTCACGTTCCATTATGGCGCTCATATCGGCGTTACGCAGGATGCCCGGCAATTGGCGGATAGTTTTGACGCGGTACTTTTGTCGGGCGGCGCGGAACTCCCCAGGGACCTGACCATTCCCGGCCGGGAGCTTGCGGGCATTCATCCCGCCATGGATTTCCTGCCGCAGCAGAACCGCCGCATTTCGAAAGAATCGCAGATCGGCAATCAACCGATACTGGCAGGCGGCAAGCATGTGATTGTGATCGGCGGCGGCGATACGGGTTCCGATTGCATCGGCACATCGCACCGTCAGGGTGCACTTTCCGTCACCCAGCTTGAAATCATGTCGCGCCCGCCTGAACGGGAAAACAAGCCTGTTGTCTGGCCGGATTGGCCCTTGAAATTCCGCACCTCATCGAGCCAGCAGGAGGGAGCGGAGCGCGATTTTTCCGTGGTCACCAAATCCTTCACGGGCGAAAATGGCCATGTGAAGAAGCTTCATTGCGCCCGCGTCGATGGCAAAATGCAATCCATTGCGGGTTCCGATTTTGATCTCAAGGCCGATCTGGTCCTCCTCGCCATGGGATTTCTTGGCCCGGTGCATGAGGGCATGCTGGCATCGCTCGGCGTGAAGCTCGACGGCCGTGGCAATGTCGAGGCGAATACGGCCGGCTATCGCACCAGCCTCGACAAGATTTTCGCGGCAGGCGATATGCGCCGCGGGCAATCTCTCGTCGTCTGGGCGATCCGCGAAGGCCGGCAGGCGGCGCGCGCCGTCGATGCGTTTCTTATGGGATCGAGCGATCTGCCGCGATAGCGGTCATTGCTTCGGCAGGCTGAAATCGTCAGCCCGGCCGGCCGGTGCTATCGCGGACCGGCCGTCGACGAACAGTCTTTCGGCCGCACTCCCGGGCGGTGCAATGGCCCGAAGCGCGCTTAAGCCTTGATCGAAGGTGCCCTGCTCGACGAGGCTTGCCACGGCCGCACCAATATCCTCGGGATGAAACAGGACATCCAGACCTGCAATGCCGCGCTGGCCGAACAACGGTCTTATGGGTTCGGCAACACCGGGCGGAGTTTCAACCTCCTCGAGGCCGGATTGTACGACAGGCCGCCTGTCCGTGCCTCCCTGCTTGATGGCTTCCAGTACGAGCTGGCCCATGCGGTTATTGCCTTGCCGGAAGAAATTTATGCCATCGCGCGCGCGCAGCTTGCGAACGGCACCGGTTTCGTCGGGACCCTGGTTTGTATAAGTACCGTCGGGATTAAGAAATGCCTTGCGGATATCGACGAAGACAGCCCCCGCCGCCTCGACGCGCTCCTTTTGTAGCTGCAGAACGATTTGCATCGCCGCTTCATATTCCGGATCGGCCATGGGCGGGATGCTGACCCAGTAGGTTTTGAGCTGGGCCCGGCCAAGCACATTAAGAACGCGGTCTACCTGCGCCTTGTAGGCGTCCGTCCAGCCCGGTGTGTTGAAGGGAAAGCGCATAAAGTCCGAACGGATCGTCTGGCGGTCGTTGGCGCCCATCAAAACCACGACGGCGTCATAGGCCTTGCCTTCGAGAATTTTCGGCAGGGATTCGCTCCAGTCATAGAGTTCGGGCCTGGCGATCCCCGATTCTTCGTTGAAGCGAATGGTGACGTCGATGCCATTCTCCAGTTCCGCCATGCGCGTAAGGCCAGCCCCCATACCGCCGCCGAGCGCATCTCCGATGACCAGAATGTGGAAGTTGTCGTTCTGTTGATCCCCGGTCGATTCCGGTTGCGCCGCGCTCGAAGTGGAACCGAAG
>JBOHKD010000103.1:0-5654 GCA_050728895.1 Aestuariivirga sp. | reverse complement strand
CTCCAGGGCGATGCCGTGGAGGGTACCGTGTTCCATGGCGCGAAGGGCCAAGATGCCCGCACCGCCGGCCTCTTCATGCTGACGGGCCAGGCGCAAACCAAGACGCCCAAGGCAATGGCGGGAGACACGGTGGCGCTGGGCCGTCTCGAAGGCATCGCCACCGGCGAGACCATTTCGACAGCCAAGGGCACGGCACCGCAACTGGCGAAGATCGAAAGGGCTTCCGGCGTTTATGGCTCGGCGCTTTCGGTCAGCGACCGCAAGGACGAGGTGAAGCTCACCAGCGCCATCGCCAAGCTCGTCGAGGAAGACCCCTCGCTGGCGCTCGAACACAATACCGATACGCATGAGATGGTGCTGTGGGGGCAGGGAGAAATGCATTTGCGCGTGGCGCTCGAACGGCTGGAAGGCAAATTCGGGATACGAGCGCTATCGAGGCCCAGGCGCATCGCCTACAAGGAAACGATCCGCAGATCGACGCAGGTGCACGGGCGCCACAAGAAACAATCGGGCGGGCATGGCCAGTTCGGCGACATCGTGGTCGAGATCAAGCCGCTGGCGCGGGGCGAAGGCTTCGCATTCACCGACACGATTTCAGGCGGCGTGGTGCCGAAACAATATATTCCCGCAGTGGAAAGCGGCATCCGCGAATGGATGAGCCATGGGCCCCTGGGCTTCAAGGTGGTCGATTTCACCGTGAACCTGTCGTTTGGCTCCTATCACGATGTCGATTCTTCGGAAATGGCGTTCAAGATAGCGGCCCGCATCGCCATGAGCGAAGGCATGCCGCAGTGCTCACCGGTTCTGCTGGAACCCATCGTGGCGGTGGAAATTCATGCGCCGAGTGTTAACACCTCGCGCATCAACCAGATCGTCACCGGGCATCGCGGCCAGTTGCTGGGCTTTGACGGCCGCGACGGCTGGCCCGGCTGGGACACAGTGAAAGCCCACATGCCGGAATCGGAGATGGGTTCGCTCATCATCGAACTCCGCTCGGCGACGGCGGGGGTCGGCACCTTCACCTACAAGCACGATCACATGGCCGAACTTGTGGGGCGCGCCGCCGAGCAGGTGGTGGCTTCCAGAAAGGCCGAGGCGGCGTAATTTTTCTCTCCCTGCGGGAGAGGAAGGGGCCTATTGCGAAGCAATGGGAAGGTGAGGGGATCAAATCGTTCAGTTTAGGCACCGTCTCCCCTCACCCGTCCGCCTCTCGGCGGCCGACCTCTCCCGAAGGAGAGGTGAGAAGGTGCAAGTCGGCTAAACGCCCCCGATTGCCTCGATGACGGGGCACTTCGGTACCTTCCCGCCAGTGCAATGCACGACGGTTGATGCAAGCAATTTTTCAAGCCGCCGGAGGCCGCGTATCCGGTGCCGAATCCTTGTCAGGTGGGTCTCCGCGAGCATTTTGACTTCGCCGCAAGAGGCCAGTTCCCCGTCGGACAACGAGAGGAGTGTTCGCACCTCGTCCTGTGAAAATCCCATCTCCTTCGCCCGGCGAATGAAGTTCAGCCGGACAAGGTGTCCGGTGGAAAAGAGCCGATGCCCGCCGGCGCTCCGTTCGGGTTTCGTCAGGAGCCCAATGCGCTCGAAATAGCGGATCGTTTCCAGATGGACGCCCGAGAGGGCGGCAAGTTCGCCGATGGTGAAAACCGGGCCTCGCGCATTTGTGATGTGCCGCCGCATGATTGGCTCTTGAACCCGTAGTTGGTACAGGGCGTAGGGTATCACTGTGATGCCGATTGTGGAAATCAAAAGGCCGGGAGACCGTGGGAAAACCACGCAAGCGCTTGCAGCGGGCGGTCTTGTGGCCGGGCTCACGGCTTCTTCGTGCTGTCTTTTGCCGCTCCTCCTCGTGTCCGTGGGTATTGGCGGAGCATGGATGTCGCAGCTAACCGCACTCGCGCCCTACCAGCCGCTATTTCTCGGCGTGGCCGCAACCGCTCTGGGCTTCGGATTCTGGCGGGCATACCGCCGGCAGGAGGACTGCGCGGCGGGATCGATATGCGAAAAGCCGGTTGCTTCCCGGACCACGAAGGCGGTTCTATGGCTCGGTCTGGCAGCCATGCTCGCGGCGATGAGTGTGAAATTCATCGCCCCGTTGATCTTGTGAGGTCGGCATGAAATCTATCCATATCGTTTTGTTTGCCGCGCTACTTGCCCAGCCGGCCTTTGCCGCCGAGCGGAGCGCCACATTTTCCGTCAGCAATATGACCTGTCCGCTCTGCCCAATCACCGTCAGGTCGGCAATCTCCCGGGTGCAAGGCGTGATTTCGGTTGAGGTCAACGGAGACCTTGCCCATGCAACGGTCGTTTATGACGACGCGCAAGCGACCACCGATGCGATCGCCGCGGCGTCAGCCAATGCGGGCTATCCCGCGACGGTGATTCAGGTACAATGACAACTCCGTTCTCCACAATTACCTGTCCGGCATGCGGACATCGGAAAACCGAAACGATGCCGGTGAACGCATGTCAGTATTTCTATGACTGCGAAGGGTGCCAAACCGTTCTGAAGCCGAAGCCCGGCGACTGTTGCGTATTCTGCTCCTATGGAGACGTCCCTTGCCCGCCGATTCAGGCGGCGCGGCTGGGCGGTGAAGAGGCGTCTTGCTGCGTGAGCGCAAACGCTGGGCGATACACCTGAGTGCGCGACCGAAGGGGGCATAAATTTCCTCTCCCTGCGGGAGAGGAAGGGGCCCATGCCGCGCATGGGAAGGTGAGGGGATCGGGTGATTCAATTGAAACACCGCATCCCCTCATCCTCCCACCGCTTCGCGGCGGGCCCCTCCTTCTCCCGATGGGAGAAGGAAATTTACTTCGGTCTGATCTCGTGCAGCTTGGCGTCGGGCTGACGCAACTGTCCGGCCCGCATCATTCTGACGGCTTCGACAAGGGCGCGCGCCGCTGTTTGGACTTCTTCTTGAACCGCCACATCCTTGTCGAGATCGAGATGGCTTTCGGCATAGGTGCCGAGATAGCCGATATAGGTGCCAAGCGCTGCCTTGTGGCCGGCCTGAATCAAACCGATGTCGGTGAGCCAGTCGGTCAAAATGCGGCGCAAATTTTCCACGCCCGCCGCATCGCCATGGACGGCGACGGAAAAGACGCGGCCCGCGAGATGGCGGGGATAATCCCAGCCCGCGAGTTCCACTTGCTTGGCGAGTTCGGGATCCTTGCCGTTTGTTGTCGTGGGATCGGCATTGCCGCCATCGGCGCAGACCAGGCGGTCGATCATCGCTTTTAATCCGGAAGGCGCCTGATACCAGTTGACCGGCGTCACGATCATCACGCCGTGGGCCGCCGCCCACATGGGATAGATGTCGTTCATCCAGTCGCTGACCTGGCCCATGGCGAAATTCGGATAGCAGGAGCAGGGCCAGTGACAGAGCGGCTGGGCGGTCGATACACATGCCTTGCAAGGATGGATGAGCCGGCCATATTGCGAGGTAAGCAAGCTCAAATCAAGCACCTCGGCCTCGAAGTTTTTCTCGGCCTCCACAATTTCCTTCGCCAGCGTCAGCAGCCGCCAGGTTTTCGACATTTCACCGGGGCAGCTTTGATCGCTGCGCATGGAGCCGTTGATCAGCAGGATGCGGTTGGGCGATTTCGGGTTTTTCTGCCGCGCCTCGGCTTCCATGATGCGGCTGCGGGTTTCTAGCCATTCGACGGGAAGCATGGCGTCGGGCTTGGAAAACTCTTTTCCGGCGTGAGTTTTACGCGGATTCTTGCGGTATTCGTCATAGCCTTCCCAGGCAGTCTCGATGATTGCGGCAATGGCGGCTTCGTTCCCGTCGAAATGCGGGTCGAAGAAACGATTGCGGAAGCGGCGGTTGAATTCCGCCTTGCTCAACTGCACGTCCGGCATACCCTTGCGGGCGGCGATTTTTGTCATCGTTAACTCCTAAGTTTTTATCAAATCCTCAAACAGTCACGGCACGCCGCAGCGGCGTGACAGCTTGGCCCCATCACCCGCCCATGCGGCACCGATCGAGCAAGTTCACATATAGCCGGGTCCGCGCGGCGCGTAACGTGTCCAGTCACCAAATGGAATCGAAGACAGAAACACCATGGTCCGGCCAAGCCTAAGCCCGCTGTTCAGCGCCGCGGACAAGACTTCGCCGCAACACCCAGGCAGAAATACCGATGCACGCCCGGTGCCCGATGTGGCCGCGACCGTCAGTGCGGCGGTGACTGCGCTGCGCATCAGCTTCGGATCGATGACCGCCACCGGCCCGACATGACCATCACCCGATACATACGCATAAGCAACGGCATCGCCATCCGAATCCTTTATGAGGAGGGTGCGCATCGCGGCGGATTGCATTGAGAAGCGATGATGTTTGGCGCGCGACATGCCAAGCGCAACGCGGTCAATCCGTTCGAGCGCGCCGATGTGCGACTCGTTACCGGAAATATCGTCAATTCCCAGGCTTTGGCCGGGATCCGGCTCGGGCAGCCGCTTCACCGAGCCGTTCAGTTCATAGAGCGGCAGGCGCGGATACATGCCGTGACGCATGTAGAGGCCGAGCGAGACACGATTGTAGGCGAATGTGATAAGGGCGCGGCAAGAGGTGCCATGATGCTGTGCCTGTTGCAGTGTGCGATCCAGCAGGGCGCGGCCGACTCCACTCTGCTGGCAACGAGGGCGCACGAACAGGTCGGCAAGATACCAAAGTCCGCCGGCATACCAGCTGAATCCAAAGCCGATGATTTCCCGGCCGTCTTCCGCGATCCAAAGTCCGGCAGGATCGTCGCGCAGGCAGAATTCGGCAAAGCTGGTATCGATTGCACCATCGATGCCGTCGAACCCGTGACGGCGCTCCAGGTCGTTCAATGATTCCGCCACCGCCTCCATGGCGGGCCGCAGGTCATCGCGCGTCGCGGGCCGATACTGGACGGGCACGGGAACATTCCTTCGATCCGCTCAAGTGAGACGAGAATAACACAGACCCCCGGCGCGTGCATTATCACGGCGTCAGGTCCAGCCCCTCGCGCAGGCGTGATCGGGCTTGAATTGCACGGGGGGCAGGCGGGGTCTAGACTCCCGCCAATCATCGGGAGCTATCGACAATGTTCATCACGCGCCGCAGGGGCTGGGAAATCCCCGAAAGCATGGTCACGCCGGAACATCTGTTCTTCAATCGCCGTACGCTATTGGGTGCCGCCGCCGGTGCCGCAACACTCTTCGCCGCAGGCAGGGCCAGGGCCGAGGACGATCCATCGGCGAAACTCTATCCAGCCCCGCTTAATCCGAAGTTCGGCGATGCCGGCCGCGCCGTGACGGAAGAATCCTACAACACCACGTTCAACAACTACTATGAGTTTGGCACGTCGAAACGCATCTCGCGCGCGGCGGAAGCGCTGCCGATCCGGCCCTGGACCATCGCCATCGATGGCGAGGTCGAGAAACCCATGACGCTCGGCATCGACGATCTTCTCAAACAGGTAACGCTGGAAGAGCGCATCTACCGGCATCGTTGCGTTGAGGCTTGGTCCATGGTGGTGCCGTGGGTGGGGTTCCCCCTGAGCAAACTCCTCGAAATCGCCAAGCCCACGGCGAACGCCAAATATGTGCGCTTCGAGACTTTCAACAATCCCGATATCGCTTCCGGCCAGAAACCCGGACTGTTCGGCGCCTATCCGTGGCCCTATGT
>JBOHKD010000102.1:0-5692 GCA_050728895.1 Aestuariivirga sp. | reverse complement strand
GCCGTGTTTTGCGACCACCAGCCACCAGGACCGCTTTGATACCGGTAGCTCATGATACAAGAACTGTATCACCGTGCGCCCGTCGGGTAGCGGAGACGGATTCAGATTGCGCCGCATATCCCACATGAGCAATGACGGATCGAGATTCTTGAGAGACAAGCTCGTCTCGAACCATTTGTGCCCCCAGAAACCCATCGCCTCGATAACCGGGCCGAGGTCTTTGCCGGACTCGGTCAGATGGTATTCAAAGACGCCTTTTTCGGACTTGAGCCTCCTCCGCGCGATGATACCGGCTGCTTCAAGCTCCTTAAGCCGTTGAGACAAAAGCGTCGGGGACATCCTTGAAACACCGCGACGCAGATCGTTAAAGCGCGTCGATCCCGCGACCAGTTCACGAAGCAGCACCATGGTCCAGCGCGTACACAGTATTTCGGCGGCCATGGCGACTGGACAGAACTGTTTGTATCCGGATTGCGTCATTTTTTGTCCTTCCGATGAGTTGCAGCGAAACCCTTAGGTAGTAAACCGTCACACAACCAGTACAGAATCTGTATTGGCCCGCTACAGTTCCGGGACTGGAGCGTTCCGGCTTTTCCTGTCAGATTGTGGTCAGATCAAGCAAAGGAGATCGATATGACTGATAAACATGCCGGCACCTGCTTCTGCGGAGCAGTGACGATTGAGGTAACAGGCGCCCCCGAGGCGATGGGCTACTGCCATTGCAGTTCCTGCCGATCCTGGTCGGCAGGGCCGGTGAATGCCTTCACCTTGTGGAAGCCCGAGAATGTGAAAGTGACCAAGGGAGCGCAGTTTCTCGGCCATTTCAAGAAGACGGCCATGAGCGACCGGCAATTCTGCACCAAATGCGGCGGACATATTATGACCGACCATCCGACGCTCGGTCTGACCGACGTTTACGCAGCGACGATTCCTAGTGTTAAATTCGCGCCGGGCGTGCACGTGAACTACGCCGAGACGGTGCTGCGGATGAAGGACGGGCTGCCGAAGCTCAAGGACTTTCCGGCGGAACTCGGCGGGTCCGGCGTGGCGTTGCCAGAGTAGCAACCGGCCGTGCGACGCCGCTCACGGCCCGTCAGGACGGCAGTGAAAAACCGCTGCCAGCCGATTGACGATACCGATCTGGCCGGAGTAATTCCTTATCTGCGCAAAGGATGAAGAGCAGGCGAAAGTCGGCATCTTCACGTTCCGGTAAGCCGTGCCCTGCTAGCCGATCAGGCTCTTAAATCCGTGGAGCTGGCGATGGAACTGGCGGGCGGGGCCTGCATTTATCGCTCGAACGGTCTCGAACGCCGCTTTCGCGACATCCAGGGCGCCCGCTTTCACCCGCTGCAATCGGGGCCACAGGCACAATATGCGGGTTCGATTGCGCTGGGTCTGCCGGTTGCGAATGTGTTCTGAGATCTAAACCTTGCCGCTGGGCGCCATGGCGTCAAGATACTCATCGAGATGATCGAGATTCTCGAAGCGCATCCAGCCTTCATCGGTTTCCGCTTCGACCGTTCCATCGGAAAGGATACGGGCCGGACGGTTGCGGATGCGGCGCTCTTCGACAACGTAAAGCTGGCTGTCCGCTTCGGCAGCCGCCTCCTCCACCGGTTGCCGATCCTCTACAGCGGGTTCTCCGGCCTGTTCCGGCGCCACCGCGGTGTTGCGCGGCTCTTCGCCAAGCGCCTGCCTGATGCCGGTTTTTGCCTGTTCCAGAGCCTTGATGGTTTCATCGACGGCAGGCGAAATTTCTTCCGTTGCCCGCGCCTTTCTGCGGTTGAATGCGGGAATGACGGTTTCGGCGTCCTTCACGGGCGGGGCCACCATCAGACTGGGCCCCGGCATCGCCGCTCCGGCTTCCAGGGCGGAAATAACCCCGCCAAGCCCCAGTGCCAGGATGCCGCCGACGAGCAGAATGACCGCCACTTCGGGCGTAATCCCCCACCCGACAATGGATGCGGGAGAGAAAAAGATCATGAAGCCCAGAGCGATCCCTACCGCCACCAGCAGGATTCCGGCGATCAACATCAGTTTCAACACATCTCACCCCCGTTGGGCATGCCTGATTCGCCCCTTGATCGTTCTCGCTACAAAACAGCCGTCATGGTTAATATTCGCTCAACCACTGTAGACCGGCCGGGATCAGGATTCGACAATGATTTTCGGGGCCGGACGGGCGAGGCCGCCGCCTTCGACCGCCGCCCAAACCTTCCGGGCAATGTCGCGGTAGAGTGCCGCCTGGGAGCCGCCGGGCAAGCTGGCCACCACCGGCTCGCCCGCGTCCGAGCGCTCGCGCAGGTCCTTGTCGAGCGGAATTTCACCAAGGAAGGGCACGCCGAGCCGTTCGGCTTCCTGGCGGGCACCGCCATGACCGAAAATCTCGTGGCGCGTACCGCATGCCGTGCAGATGAAATAGCTCATGTTCTCGACGATGCCGATCACCGGCACATTCACCTTGCGAAACATGTTGAGACCCTTGCGGGCATCGATCAACGCCAGATCCTGCGGCGTCGAGACGATCACCGCGCCCGACAAGGGCGTTTGCTGGGCCAGCGTCAATTGCGCATCGCCGGTCCCCGGCGGCATATCGATGATCATCACATCGGCGGGCGCCCAGTCGACTTCGCGCAGTAATTGAGTCAGCGCCGACATGACCATGGGTCCGCGCCAGATCATCGGCGTATCCTCTGCCACAAGAAATCCGATGGACATGAGTTCGACGCCGAAGCGGCTCATGGGCTTCATCTTCTTTCCCGCGGCATCCGCCGCCTGCGGCTTGCCCGTCAGGCCAAAAAGCTTGGGCATGGAGGGACCGTAAACATCGGCATCGAGCACGGCGACGTGCAAGCCCAGCGAATGCAGCGCCAGCGCAAGGTTTATCGCCGTGGTGGATTTGCCGACACCCCCTTTGCCCGACGCCACCGCGATCAAGTGTTTGACACCCGTGACCGCATTGGAGCGCGTGGCGGCTTGTGCCTTGGGGCCCACCTCGCGTTGGGGCGCGCGTTCGGCGGTGAGCGCAATCACCGCCTTGGTGAGGCCGGGGATTTTCAGCACCGCCTGCTCTACCGCGGCGCGCAGGATTTCCATGGTCTTGACGTGCCGGGGATCGGTGGTGAGCGCGAACATCACCGTGGCCCCATCGATTGCGATATCGGACACGAGACCCGCGGAAACGAGATTGCCGCGGCCGTCGGGTGCCGCGATGCGCTTCAGCACCCCCAGCACATCCTCTCTCGTCACCTCGGCCATGTCGGTATTCACCTTGTATCGAGTCCGCAATTAGCGGCCTACCTACGCAGCAGCAAGTCCCATTACAGTCGCGCCGCGACCTCGCGGCGAAGGACCGGCAGCAAATCCGTTTCAAACCAGGGATTGCGCTTCAGCCACGCATTGTTGCGCCAGGAAGGGTGCGGCAGAGCGAAGACGACGGGCGACAGTGCAAGTCCTTCACGCCAAGCGGCCACGCTTTGATCGAGGCTCCCCTGGTAACGTTCGCCCAAGTGCCAGCGCAGGGCGTGGACGCCGAGGCCGATGACAAGTTCAATCTGCGGCATGGCCGCGAGGATGCGAGTACGCCACGCCCGGCCACATTCCGGCCTCGGGGGCAGATCGGCGCCCTTCGCGGATAGCCCCGGAAAACAAAAACCCATCGGCAGGATGGCGATGTGTTGCGGATCGTAAAATATTTCCGGTCCGATCCCGAGCCACGTCCTGAGACGGTCGCCGGAAGGGTCGGTGAAAGGTTTTCCCGACGCGTGCACGCGGGTTCCCGGTGCCTGGCCGGCAATGAGAATGCGCGCGGTGGAGCTTGGCTGCAGGACCGGACGTGGTTCGTGCGGCAAGGGTTTGCCCACGGGATTGTCGCGGCAGATGCGGCAACGCGCGATCTCGTTAACGATTTCGTCAAGTTCGGACGCAATTGCCATCATTTGCAAACTGTCTCGAAATGTAGAGACCCTTAAAAGCTCATCTTAGGAGCAATCAAATAGGCTCGGCCATTGAATTCAACAATCCCTTGGGGAAAGCCGGGGCTGAACCGGACTTTGAAATTATCGCGCCTATGATGTTCAACCGCCATAACTTCCTGGACGAAAAAGGCCTGGGCGGCGAGGCGCCGAAAAGCGACGCCCCTTCCTTGCCCATGGTGGACGAAATCCCCTGGCAGCGGGATTTGCTTTTCCTGTTTCTGCGCAACCAGCTTCACGTGGCCCCGGCCATGCCTGTCCTCGCCATGCTACTGGCGATGACCAGCCTGACCTGGAATCCGGCGGTGGCCGTCATCGGCTGGCTGATTGCCGCGTTGGGTTGCCAGGCAATCCAATGGTATCTTTGCAATGTATATTTCCGCAAGGATCGCACCCCCGAGGAGCAGTGGAACTGGATCGGTATGCTTGCCGCATCCGAATTGCTGATCGGGGTATGCTGGTCGTTGCCTTTATTTATCTTCTGGGATTCCGCCGGCAGCATCCAGCAAGTGTATCTGATCGCCTCGGTGATGGCGGTCGTCGCTGTCAGGCTTCTGATCGTCAACAGTTTCATGCCAGTACTGGTGGCGGGAACGGGCGTGCTTACCATCGGCGTGGCGCTACGCTGCGTTTTGCAACCCGAACCGATCTATATGGGACTCGCGGGCACGATCATAGCACTTGAGGCATTTTTCCTGCTGGTGGCCCGCAATCTTCAGGAAACCGCCCGCGACATGCTGATTTTCAAGGCCCAGAAAGACAGTCTCATCGCCGATCTCAAGCGCGCGACAGAGAAAGCGGAAGACGAACGGAAAAAGGCCGAAGACGCCAATCGGGCGAAATCCGCCTTCCTGGCGACCATGAGCCATGAATTGCGTACGCCCCTTAACGCCATCATGGGTTTCTCAGATATCCTCAAGCGGGAAATGTTCGGGCCGCTCAATGTCGAGGCCTATCGGAATTACGCCGACGACATTCATCACTCCGGCCATTATCTGCTGGCGCTGATCAATGACATTCTCGATCTGTCGCGCATCGAAGCGGGCCGGCAGGAAATCCAGGAAGAACCGGTAAGCGTGCTGGTCGCCATCGAAGAGGCCAATCATCTGCTGCTCATGAAAGCGGAAGAAAAGTCGATCGACGTGCGCGTTGAAATTTCCGCCTCGCTGCCCAAGCTGATGGCCGACCGCCGGGCCTTGAACCAGATCGCCATCAACCTGCTCTCCAATGCCATCAAGTTCACGCCCTCGGGCGGCAGTGTCGTAATCAAAGCGGCAAGGACCGCCTCGGGTGGCCTATCCATCAGCGTGCGCGATAATGGACTAGGCATTCCGGCGCATGAAATCGAGATCGCCATGGGCGCCTTCTCGCGCGGCAGCTATGCCAAGAAGAAAGCTATCGACGGCGCGGGGCTTGGGCTTCCCATCGTTAAAGGTCTCATGGAAGTCCACGGTGGCAGTATCGGTATTATGAGCCGGCCCGGCAAGGGCACGGAAGTTCTTCTCGATTTTCCGCCTGGCCGGGTTCTCGATGGACCACGCGGAGAGGTCCTGTCCGCATCCACTATCCATTCCGAAAGCCAACGCAAGCTGATCGCCGTCACGGGATAAATAGGGTTGCGATCCCCGTATTTTTCAATCATGGCGTGCATAAGCGCTTGTTTTAACACGTGTAAATTTTGACCGAAGTAGAAGACGTTTAACACTTACAGTCTAGAT
>JBOHKD010000101.1:0-5730 GCA_050728895.1 Aestuariivirga sp. | reverse complement strand
CTTTGCCGCCGCCGCTTTCCTCGAAATGGCGCCGATCACTACAGGCTCCCTGCTCATCGACGAGTTCGCTTCGCGCTTTGTCTATTTCTTCACTGGCTACTGGCTTTCATCCCACGTTTTTGCCTTCGCGGCCGCGGCCGGTCGCAAGCCCGTGCCGGTTGTGATCGCAGGCGTCGTGATCTGGGGCCTGGCAAATGATGTCTTTGTTGGCGGTGGCTGGGCGGGGCTTCCCATCGTCAGTCTGGCCCTCGGCTTTATCGGCGCTGCCGCGGTGGTGAGCTTGGGCGTGCTGCTTTCAAAAACCAGGCTCGCCGAACCCATCCGCTATTGCGGCGAGAATTCCATCGTCATCTATCTCGCGTTTTTCCTGTTCATGGCGGCAGCGCGCACTGTTCTTCTGAAAACCGGCCTTGTGGCCGACTTGGGCACTATTTCGCTGCTGGTGACGGCGGCCGGAGTGATCGGTCCACTCCTCCTGTTTTGGAGTGCGCGCGATACAAGAGCGGCATTCCTGTTCGTAAGGCCCGCATGGGCAAGACTGGCATCGCGCGGGGCCGGATGGCATACTGGCCGCCATGGCGAAATCGCAAGTTCTCAAGCCCGGTGACCATGTCTATCTGATTGACGGTTCCGGCTACATTTTCCGTGCCTATCACGCGCTGCCGCCGCTCACGCGAAAATCCGACGGCCTCCCCGTGGGCGCGGTCCAGGGCTTTTGCAACATGTTGTGGAAGCTGCTCAAGGAAACCGGCACCGGCCACAAGCCCACCCACCTTGCGGTAATCTTCGACAAATCGGCGAAGACATTCCGCAACGAGATTTATCCCGAATACAAATCGCACCGGCCGGAACCTCCGGCGGATTTGCGCCCGCAATTTGGCCTGATCAAGCAAGCGACGCGCGCCTTCAACGTGGCCGCCATCGAGCAGGACAATTACGAAGCCGACGATCTCATCGCCACCTATGCCCGGCAGGCCGTCGAGGCGGGCGCTACCTGCCGCATCGTCTCTTCCGACAAGGATCTGATGCAGCTGATCCGCCCCGGCATCGTTCTTTACGATACCATGAAAGACAAGGAGATCGGCGAAGCGGAAGTCCTCGAAAAATTCGGCGTGCCGCCCGCCAAGGTCATCGAAGTGCAGGCGTTGTCGGGCGACTCGGTGGACAATATTCCCGGTGTCCCCGGCATCGGCGTCAAGACCGGCGCCCAGCTCATCACCGAATACGGCGATCTTGAAACGCTGCTGGCGCGGGCACCCGAGATCAAGCAGCAGAAACGCCGCGAGAACTTGCTCGAATTTGCTGAGCAGGCGCGGATTTCAAAGCGGCTTGTCACACTCGAAGCGCATGTGCCGGTCGAGCATGAGCTGGACTCCTTTGCCGTCGAGCAGCCAAGAGCCTCGCAACTTATCGGATTTCTCAAAGCGCTGGAATTTTCGAGCTTCACCAAGAAAATCGCTGGTGAATTGGACGCCGATTTGGCGGCGATCGAACCTGTGCCGGTCGAGATCGAATACTGGCCGCCGGAAGGTGGTGTGGAGGCCGCTTCTGGTCCACCATCCCAACCTCGTCATGACCGGGCAGCGTCCCGGTCATCTTCTTCACCCGATTCGAGTGAAGAGGATGCCCGGAACAAGTCCGGGCATGACGAAAGTATTAAGAAGTCAGGGCCTTCTCTCCTTGCCATCCCCATCCGCCATGCCGATTATGAAACCGTGCTCCCGCCGGCGCGTCTCGATCAATGGATCGCCGCCGCCTATGATGAGGGCATGATCGCCATCGCTACGGAGATCGACGGGCTTGATCCCATGCAGGCGGGACTGGTGGGTATTGCGTTGGCGACCGCACCCGGCAAGGCTTGCTACATTCCCTTAGCCCATCGAAAGGAGGGCAGCGGCTTGTTTGGCGGCGAAGCCGTTTCCGGACAGATCGGGCTCGAAGATGCCTTGGCCCGCCTGAAGCCGCTGCTGGAAGATTTCTCCATCCTCAAGATCGGCCATAGCTTCAAATCCGATATCGAAGTGCTGGCACGCCATGGCATTGACGTTGCGCCGATCGACGACACCATGCTCATCTCCTATGTGCTGGAATCGGGCGAGGTGGGTCATGGCATCAATGAATTGTCGGAGCGCCACCTGGGGCACAAGCCTCTCGCCCTCAAGGATGTGGCGGGCTCGGGCAAGTCGGCGATCTCTTTCGACCGGGTGCCGCTGGAGCGCGCCGCCCCCTATGCCGCCGAAAAGGCCGATGTGACGCTCCGGCTGTGGAAGCTGCTGAAGCCCAGGCTGGCGGAGAAGGCCAAGCTCGGCGTCTATGAGACGCTGGAACGGCCCTTGGTGCGCGTGCTGGCGCAAATGGAAGCCCAGGGCATTCTGGTGGACCCACGGCTGCTGAAGCAGCTCTCCAATGAATTCGCTGCCACTGGTGCTGTGATCGAGGCGAATGTCTACGATCTCGCGGGTGAACGCTTCAACATCGGCAGCCCGAAACAATTGGGCGATATTCTTTTCGGCAGGCTTGGCCTCCCCGGCGGGCGCAAGACCGCGACGGGTGCCTGGAGCACCGATTCGGAAGCCCTTGAGGAACTGGTGTCACAGGGCGTGGAATTGGCGCGAAAGGCGCTCGACTGGCGGCTGCTCGCCAAGCTGCGCTCGACCTATACGGATGCCCTGCCGGGCTATGTCAATGCCAGGACGGGCCGGGTTCACACGAGCTATTCGATGGCCGCGACTTCGACCGGGCGGTTGGCCTCGACGGAACCGAATTTGCAGAACATTCCGGTGCGGAGCGAAGAGGGCCGCAAGATCAGGGCCGCTTTCATCGCACCTCCCGGCTCGAAACTGGTCAGCGCCGATTATACCCAGATCGAATTGCGCGTACTGGCGCATGTGGCCGATATTCCGCAACTGAAGCAGGCTTTCGCGGACAATCTCGACATTCATGCGATGACGGCGAGTGAAATGTTCGGTGTCCCGGTCGAAGGCATGGACCCTGCCGTGCGGCGGCGCGCCAAGGCGATCAATTTCGGCATCGTTTACGGTATTTCGGCTTTCGGGCTTGCGAACCAGCTTTCGATTTCGCGCGAGGAGGCCGGTAATTACATCAGGACCTATTTCACGCGCTTTCCCGGCATCCGCGATTACATGGAGGAGACGAAGAAAGCGGCGCGCGAGCATGGGTTTGTGGAGACGATCTTCGGCAGGCGCTGTCACTTCCCGCGCATCAAATCACCCAATGCCGCCGAGCGGGCCAATGCCGAACGCGCCGCCATCAACGCGCCCATTCAGGGAGCGGCCGCCGACATCATCCGCCGCGCCATGGCGCGCATGCAAGCTGCGCTCGACGAGGCCAATCTTTCCGCGAAAATGCTGCTCCAGGTTCACGATGAACTGATTTTCGAAGTCGCGGACTCGGAAATCGACGAGACGATACGGGTGGTGAAACAGGTGATGGAGAAGGCGCCGGAACCGGCGGTGAAACTCACAGTACCACTATATGCCGAGGCCCGCGCGGCGCGGAATTGGGAAGAGGCCCATTAAGGCTCAGTCGACTGGCTCGCCCGGATAGACGCCCCAGAGCATTGCCTGCTCGATCCAGCCACCATAGCCGCCAGCCCTGATTTCGCACCACTGGCCGGTGCAGGAGGCGATTTCGCCCACCACGCCCGCGCTCAACCTGGCGACAAGGCCGCTTGCTTCGGAGGCGCTTGCATGGAGCGGCATGGCCTGGCCTTTCCGCCACGGCGCCACGACGGCGGTGCGCTTGCCCGCCAGCATGTTCTGCAGAATCCAGCCCTCCTCGCCGTCGCTGTCGCGGATGCGCCGCCAGTTTTCAAATTCCGCCACGATTTCAACCGGCATGCCCTTGCGCTGGAACACCCAGGCCACGGCGTGCTCGCTCGAGGGACCGCGCCTGACATTCACTTTCTCGGCCTTGAGGGAAACAAAGCGCGGGATGGGCAGGCCCGAGGGACCCAGGGTTTTCGGGCCCCGCCCGATCGAGCCCGTGATTTCGTCGGCGAAGGCGATATTGGCCTGCGATTCGACGCTCTTGCCAAACAGCGACCAGCCGGTAGCGACGGCGACCGCGCAGCAGGCGAGCGCCAGAATAATTGAGCCTATGCGCCGGTTTTTGGCCCGATTGCCGGCCATGCTTTGCGATATCCCCTTGTCCAGGCTTTATGCCTTGCGAGCCCTCCGCCAGACAGGCAGTTTACACTACCGGGCCAGCCGTGCAAACGATAGACCTTCATTGGATAATGGCACGATTGTCCGCTGGGGGTTAAGATTGTGTCAATGAATGCTGGAGAGCAGGAGCCGGAATGAGCAAGCGCAAGCCACTCGTCATCGTCACGCGGAAGCTCCCAGACGCTGTAGAAACGCGGATGATGGAACTCTTCAACACGCGCCTCAACGCCAGCGATCAACCCATGGGCAAGGCCGAGCTGATCGAGGCCGTGAAGCAGGCGGAAGTGCTCGTTCCGACCGTAACCGACCGCATCGACAAAACGATCCTCATGCAGGCGGGCGAGCAATTGAAGCTCATCGCCAATTTCGGCACCGGGGTTGACAATATCGATGTCGAAACCGCCGTGGCGCGGGGCATCACCGTTACCAATACGCCGGGCGTGCTCACCGAGGATACAGCGGATATGACCATGGCGCTCATCATGGCGGTATCGCGCCGCCTGATCGACGGCGCCAAGGTGATCGGCCTCGACAACACATGGCAGGGCTGGTCGCCCACCTGGATGCTGGGCAGCCGCATCTGGGGCAAGCGGCTCGGCATCATCGGCATGGGCCGCATCGGCACGGCGGTGGCCAGGCGCGCCAAGGCTTTCGGCCTCCAGATCCACTATCACAACCGCAAGCCCGTACCGCCCAAGATCGAGGAGGAGCTTGATGCCACCTATTGGGAGAGCCTCGACCAGATGCTGGCGCGCATGGATATTGTTTCGGTAAATTGTCCGCATACGCCGGCGACCTATCATCTTTTGTCGGCTAGGCGGCTCAAGCTGATGAAGCGCGAGGCCATCATCGTCAACACGGCGCGGGGCGAAGTGATCGACGAGAACGCGCTGGCGCGCATGCTGGAGGCGGGCGAGCTTGGCGGCGCGGGGCTTGACGTCTTCGAGCACGAGCCCGCCGTCAATCCGCGGCTCCTCAAGGCAAAGAAGGCGGTGCTCCTGCCGCACATGGGCTCGGCCACTTTGGAAGGCCGCATCGACATGGGCGAGAAGGTCATTATCAATATCAAGACCTGGGTTGACGGCCACAACCCGCCCGACCGTGTGTTGCCGTCGATGTTGTGAGCGGATAGAGCTCCTCATCCGCCTCGCATTCGCTCGGCACCTTCTCCCGCAAGTGGAGAAGGGGAAAAATTGTTGGAATTATTCACGTGTCAAACAGCAGGTTGATTATTCTTCCCTCTCCCCTTGCGGGAGAGGGTGGCGCGGCACGCGCCGGGTGAGGGGTTGAGTTTCAGGCATAGCTTCGCCGTCGATGGCGCCGGTTATTCCGGCAACCTGGGAAGGCACGTCCCGCTCATCTGAGCGGAGGGGAAGGCGCAGGCAGCGCTTCACCGCAGGTAGAGTAGTATCAGGCGGTACATCGCACCGCCCGCGCCGCGGATCCTCGGGTCTAGCCCGAGGACAAGCTTTGACCGTGTGCCACCACCGACTTACGGAGAAATTCGAGTCTCTCATCTAGCTTCTCCTTGATCCACCTAAGG
>JBOHKD010000100.1:0-5741 GCA_050728895.1 Aestuariivirga sp. | reverse complement strand
TGGCGGCCCCGCGTCGAGACGACTTCGCCACGATCGAGGAAGCTGTCGGAAACCGAGATTGCCATGTCCAGCAAGCCACCCGGATCGTTGCGCAGATCGAGGATATAGCCTTTCGCCTTGTCGCCGAGCTTGGTCTGGAATTCAGCCATGGCCTTCTCCAGGCCGTCCTGGGTTTGCTCGGAAAACGAGGCGATCCTGATATAGCCGATGTCGCCGGCCTCGATATTATACTTCACCGATTGCACGCGGATGCGGTCGCGCACCAGTTTCAAATCGTAAGGTTCCTTGCCTTCGCGCTGGATGGTGAGGGTAATCGGCGAATTGACGGGACCGCGCATCTTGTCCACGGCTTCGTTCAGCATCATGCCTTGTACCTGCACGCCGTCGATCTTGATGATGAGGTCGTTACCCTGGATTCCAGCCTTGGAGGCCGGCGTATCGTCGATGGGCGAGACTACCTTGATCACGCCGTTTTCCATGGTGACTTCGATGCCGAGACCGCCGAATTCGCCCCTTGTCTGAACGCTCATGTCTTCATACTGCTTGGCGTTCATGAAACTCGAGTGCGGATCGAGCGAAGCCAGCATGCCGTTAATGGCGGCCTCGATCATCTGGTTCTCATTGGGCTGTTCGACGTAATCGGCCCGGACGCGATCGAACACGTCGCCGAAAAGATTGAGCGCCTTGTAGGTGTCGGCATTGGAGGCGGCATCGGCGGTGCTGAAAGCGTGCCACAGCACGCTGGCGGAAACCGCTCCCGCCACAACCAGGCCGATATTGCGAAGTTGACCGCGCACTTGAGTTTTCATCTTTATCCACGAGCCTCTTTTATGCCGCCGATCCACCATGGAGCGGAATCGATAGCGTCTGCATTGTTGCGAAATTCTATATATAACACCGGATGGCCGTCTTGTACCACATCACCTAAAAGTGTGACCGAAGATGGGCCGTTTGCCATTTGCCCCACGGGTTCTCCCGCCCGCAGGAATTCGCCGGTCTCGGCGGTAATGGTGCCGAGCCCGGCGAGAAGGATGTGATAACCCCCGCCGGGACTGAGAATCAGCACCTGCCCATAGGACCGGAAAGGACCGGCGAATTCCACCCTTACATCGGCCGGAGCGGTAACCTGGGCATTGTTCCGCGTGGCGATTGCCGTGCCCTGGACGCTTCCCCCCATCCCGTCAGCGTCGCCAAAACGCTTGATGATCTGGCCTTGCGCGGGAAATGCCAGCTTGCCCCTGGCGTCGGCGAAGGCAAGCTTCGGCTGTTCAAGTGCCTCTTTCTGCTTGCGGCGGGCGATTTCTTCCGAAGCCGCCTGTTTGGCACGTTTAGCTTCGGCTTGCGCGTGTTCAGCGGCAATACTGTCAATCAGTTGTTTGAGGTTCTTGGCCTTGCCCGCCAATTGCTTCGTCCGCAGGCGCTCGCTTTTGAGTTCCGTGTTGCCCACGGCCACCAGTTGCCGCTTGCGTTCGACCAGGGCGGTCAAGTCCTTCAGGGAGGCTTCGAGACTGGCGATCTCGATCCGGATTGCCGTCTTGCGGGTAGTGATCCCGGCCCGCAATTGTTGCAGCCGTGCCAAATCGCGGGCCAGCGCACCGGCATCCTGGCGCAGTTCCGGCACGATCGTGCCGAACATCATGGCGCCCCGCAGCGCGGAAAGGACGTCATTGGGCTCTACAACCAGAGCCGGGGGCGGATTCTGTTCCAGGCGCTGAAGGCCCGCCAGCAGTTCCGACAATACGTCCTGTTTTTCGCCCAGACGCGCCAGGATCGCCACCTGTTCCTGGTTGAGTTTCAGGAGTTCGTCCTCGCCCCCGGAGATCGAGGTTTCCGCCGCCTGGATTTTCTGGGAAACGCCCACGAGTTTGGCCGAAATTTCCTGTTGCTGGCGGACCGCCGCCTCGATATCGGCGGCGATACGCTCCTGGGTGGACCTTGAGGATTGAAGCTGCTCCTCGACGGTTGAAAGTTCCTGTGCCTGATCGCCCTCCGTCTCGGCACGCGCGCCAGAAACCGCAAGCAGGAACAGCGCGGCAAGGAGAGCCAACCTGGAAGCGGGAGCATGGGTCATCAACTGCGCAAGCTTAAGGTCCTTGAATGGTCGAATCGCGGCCCAAGGCTCGTGGGGCTTAAGGCCGGTGATAGGGATGATTAACCATAACTCATATGTAACTCTAACTGACTGATTTACCGAGAATTTCAATCCAACCGTTCATTTTATACCCGCATGGATACCCTCAAAACTGTGAGCCACCTGGGGGTTTACTGGGCACCTTTGGCAGTTTTGCCTGCTCCAGATTTGCAAATCGTTAACCGCTAGAAACGGCACGTGCCGAGGAACGGTGAGGGGTCGGATGGCCCCCGCGCCCCAGCCCCTTGGCCATTTCAACGTAGATCGACGTAGCCATTCCGGGTTCGGACTAGCGTCCGAGTGAATGGTCGACTCGTGTCAACTATGCAATCTTGATAACGCTCCGGACTGACGTTTACGTCTATTGGCCTCAGTTGGCGCTCTGTTTGACGTCGGGCCCGTTCATGCGGCCAGCCGTTAGGAGGACGAATTGCCCCAAATGCCGAAAGGGCCAGAAAGCATCGAAGAGTTCATCAAGGCGCTAAGCAATTTGAAGTTTGGCGTGAATGCGCCGGGGGTGAGATTGGGATGGGAGCGCCGGGCCCGGAAAGACGGGACGATCTCCCTACCGGTCAAGCTGTTTCAAGATGAATTGAAGAAACTCAGTCTTGATGAACTGAAAACCCGTCACGCAACCGAAATCCAAAATCAAATCAACAGCTATCGCGTCAAAGCAGAAGAAGATGAGGCCCAGCGCTTTTTAAATCAACCTTATGCCCGAGCAGATTTCGAACACTGGAGCAAGGCCGCGTATTGGTCTATCGAAGAGGCCGTCGCACTGTCACTAGGCAGGGAACCAAAAGTTGTGCATTGGAAGTCGGTGGCGTCCTATCGACAAGTATCGAAATTCGCCCAAGATTATAAAAACCGCCGGGACTTGGCCCGAGGCGCTGCGGTCCCCCGAAGCCATCATCGACAGCATTCTGGCGCGTGATGCCGAGACGACGGACTGGCCTGCTGCCGGTTCAGTGGACACGCACTTAAGCTAACCCAGCTTTTCGTTCGAACGCAATAGGGCTGAGGTATCCAACGTCGAATGTCGGCGTTTGGGATTGTAGAACCACTCAATGTAGTCAAACACATCTGCTTTGGCTTCCGACCTTGGTCGATAAATTCTGCACGCTGTTCGTTCGGTCTTCAGCGAGGAGACGAAACTCTCCATCGCCGCGCTCGCCATCTGGCTTGAACCGATGGCGCCATTGATGGCTCGCGCCCTGACATTACCGGATCGGCTCATAGAACAAGTAACGCCATTGTCTGCCATGAGCGTCCTGAACTGCTTGCTGGTATGTTGGCTGCCCTGATCAGAATGATGCAGCAGGGCAGTTAATGGCTGCGGGGTAATTTTGGCGTGTCAGCCGGCGCACTTGGGATAGGATTTATCGCACGGATACGCCTGATGTGGCGGCGCAACAGTGATGCGAACACGCCTGTCATGGTGGCACCGATCCTTGGCAGGAGGGCTGCGCGGGCCGGTATTGTCTCAGTCAGCGGAGTGGCCAAGCTGCCAAGCAGCGAGACGACCAGCGCCTGGGTGCCGGCGATATCCTCATGCAGAATGCCGTGGCGTTGCGAGGCGATCATGTGCAGCGATTTCTCCGCCGACCCGATGCGGTCATGGATAAGCCGGGCGCCGGCGGGATCGACAATTGGATCGTCCGTACCCTGAATAATTGTCACGGGGCAGACAACCTGCGGCAGGCGGCGGCCAAGCTCGTCCGCTGCCTTGCGCAACTCGACCAGGCCGCGCACCGGCATGTTGCGGTAGTCAATGTCCGGGTGCTCGGGGTCGCGCGGCAGGAACGGCTTGACGCCATCCTGGACATAGGCCCATTCGCTGAGCTTGTTGAGGCCATGAATCAGGGAAGCGAACGCCACGCTGCGCGGCCGGAAGCTGAGTGGTGCCGAAACCGCAACGACGCCAACAAGACCCCGTGGCTGCGTGGCTGCAAGTTGCAGGGCCAGCGAGGCGCCCGTGGCGAAGCCAACGATGAGCACCTCCTCCGTCACATGCGCCATGATCTGAAACCCGCGCCGCACGGAAGCGAGCCAGTCTTGCCAACTCCGCTCACGCAAATCCCAGGGTGAAGTGCCGTGGCCTTTCAACCGGACGCCGAGAACCGGGTGGCCCAAAGCTGCGAGGCGCAGTCCCAAAGCCTTGAGCTCGGCAGGCGAGGCAAGAATACCATGCACCAGAACAACCCCCGGCCTTGAAGGTTTTTCCGGAATGATGAAATAGGGTTCACCGGATTTGTCGGCGGTTTCCTGGGCGTTGACGGCGGCATAGCGGGGGCCGGCGAATTTTTTCTTGCACCTGGCGAAGCTGCGCAGTTCATCGTCGAAGAGAAGCTGCGCCAGGGCGGCACCTTCGGCTACCACGGCATGTTCGACGATTTTTGTGACCCCACCCAGTGCCGCAATTTCATTGGCATAAATGCGAACAACATTCTCGAGCCGTGGATCGCGGCTACCGTTGCTGCCACGCAAGGCTGGCAACAGCCGGTAATGCCCGGCGGTGATTTCAAGCAATGACAAAGCCGTCGCGGTTTCGAAAAACTGCATCAGCGGCGGGCTCGTGCCGTCACGAACGCCATCATAGGCTTCGGGGTCGGTCAGCGTCCAATGCAGATGGAGGCCCGGCTGCCGCTGCACCTGCTTGATGATGGCGTAGAGAAGACCATGGAAGCGGTTTCGTTCAATGTTGGTTTCACCCGCCTCCAGAAGACGCATGATGAGCCGCGACGCGAGGTGGCTGAGGTTGACGGTGACACGGGCATACATTTCAGCCATGCACAGGTCACGCAGGCGTTTCGTGGTGCGCCGCAGGGTGAGGGCCGCCATGCGTTCGATCCAGCGGCCCGCCGTGTCCTTCAAACTGAAAAGCTCATCGAGGCTGTCGATCTGTTCGAAGATGCGGCTCAGGATCACGCGGTCCGTCAGGTTCCAGGCAACGTCGGGATGAAATGGCTGGCCGAAGCGGATGTCCATGTCGGTATTGCGGAGAAGCAGGTTGCCCTCGACCAGCAATTCTTCCTTGGCCTTCTCGCCAAGTTTAAGGGAGAAGAATTCCGCCGCCTTGCGCAGGATATTGTCGCCGGTGTGGAGCGGATGGAAGGTGATGTTGGAAGGAACGATCAGCGAGGGCTTGCGCGCCGCGGCGATCAGCGCTGTCTGGTCGGCCAGCCCTAAGGCCTTTACCCAGCGGTCGAGCCGCTCGAGATCCCCTGCCTCGTGGACGGAGAGGATGCGCTTTTTGAAGATTTCAAGAACCACGGCCAGCGCCGCGGCGCCATTGCGGTGCCCGTACTGGGGACGCAGATTGGCCAGCAGGGCCGATGCGGTCGCAGCGGCAATCTGCCTTTCCTTGTTCATCCCGCCTTCCGGAAAAATGATCACCTTGCGGCCGCGCAGGATTTCAGCGGCGAGGAAGGCCAGCAGTCCCGGGTGATTGTTAGGGACAGCGCCCACACTCCACAGCAGTTTCGCGAAGCGGTCGTTGCCTTCGAACAGCTCGTGGTGGGCAACGCAGCGGCAGTAGGCCCCGGTGGCCTGGTAAATAAAGTATTGCGGAATGATGGTTTCGAAACGGGCGAAGTGGTTGAACTGGAAA
>JBOHKD010000099.1:0-5758 GCA_050728895.1 Aestuariivirga sp. | reverse complement strand
GTTGCGCCGCCTCGAGGCGGCGCAAGGCGATCAAAATCTGTTCACCCAGCTCGATTCGGAATTTCATTTGGAACTCGCCCGCTGCTCGCGCAATCCGCTGATCGTGCGCATATACCAGCAGGTGAACATGGTGCGGCTACATGCCCAATGGGACCGCATGAAGAAACTCATCCTTTCGGAAGAGAAAATTGCCGTCTATAATAGCCAGCACCGGGCCATTCATATGGCACTGCGCCAGCGTGATGTGCAGAATGCCGTCGATCAAATCACCCGGCATCTCGAACTGGCGCGGCAAGATTTGATCGGCGCCGACAGCGGCTGAGATTATCTACACCCACTTGAACACGAAAAAATTCCAGACCAGAGCCAGCACGAGGCCGCCCCACAAGGGCAGGCCATAGAATCCGAGCCAACCCAGAAATATGAAGGCGCTGCCGAGGAGGCCGATGAACAGGCGGTCGCCGCGCGTGGTATCAAGTCCGAAGATGCCGTGACGGGGCGCGCCGCCCGGCGCGTAATACTCCCAAACACCCATGGCCGCGATACAGCCGAACACGAAAATGAAAAAGAAAGCCGTGGGCCATGTCCAGGCCATCCACGAGAGAAGGGTGGTGGTCTCCATGATCTTCCCCTCCTTTTACACGCGGCCTAGGGCAAAGCCCTTGGCGATATAATTGCGCACGAAATAGATAACGACAGCGCCCGGAACGATGGTCAATGATCCGGCCGCCGCGAGCAAACCCAATTCATAGCCCGATGTGCTCGCTGTTTTGGTCATGGCTGCGGCAATGGGTTTGGCGGCAACCGCCGTAAGCGTCTTGGCGAGCAGCAATTCCACCCACGAAAACATGAAACAAAAGAAACAGGCAACGCCAATGCCTGCGGCAATCGTTGGAATGAAAATGCGGAAAAAGAAGCGCGGGAAGGAATAGCCGTCGACGAAAGCCGTTTCGTCGAGCGCCTTGGGCACTCCCGACATGAAGCCTTCGAGGATCCACACGGCAAGCGGGATGTTGAACAGCGTGTGAGAGAGTGCCACGGCCCACGGTGTATCGAACAGCCCCACCTCGGAATAAAGTTGCAGGAAGGGCAGGGCGAACACGGCGGGCGGCGCCATCCGGTTCGACAAGAGCCAGAAGAACAAGTGCTTGTCGCCAAGAAAGCGGTAGCGTGAGAAGGCGTAGGCCGCAGGCAGTGCCACGGACACCGACAGCACGGTGTTGATCGCCACATACTCGATGGAGTTCACGTAACCCATGTACCAGGAGGGGTCGGTGAATATCTTGGTGTAGTTCTCGAGCGTGAACTGGTGCGGGTAAAGCGTGAAACCGCCGAGTATCTCGTTGGTTGTCTTGAACGACATGTTGAGCAGCCAATAAATCGGCAGCATCAGGAAGACGATGTAGACGACGGGGACGAAGCGGGTCCAGCCTTTCACGGTCAGACCTCCTCGTTCTTCATCATTAGCGTGTAGAAAAGCCACGACAGCGCAAGGATGATCAGGAAGTAGATGATCGACATGGCGCCTGCGGGACCAAGATCGAACTGCCCGAGCGCCGACTTCACGAGATCGATTGAGAGGAACGTCGTGGCGTTGCCGGGGCCACCGCCGGTCAGCACGATGGCTTCCGTATAGATCATGAAACTGTCCATGAAGCGCAGCAGCACGGCGATGGTCAGCACATGGCGAAGCTTGGGCAATTGAATGTAACGGAATACCGCCCATGCCTTGGTGCCATCGACTTTCGCCGCCTGATAATAAGCATCGGGAATCGAAACCAGGCCCGCGTAGCACAGCAGCGCCACCAAAGACGTCCAGTGCCAGACGTCCATCAGGATGATGGTGAACCAGGCGGCGATCGGCTGGCGGGTGTAGTTGTAACTGATGCCAAGTGCGTTGATCGCCTTGCCGAGCAGGCCGATATCGGGCAACGCCATGATGTTCCACATGGAGCCCACGACATTCCAGGGAATAAGCAGCGGCAGCGACATCAGCACTAGGCAGACGGAAACCCAAGGCCCCTTGCGCGGCATGGTGAGGGCAATGGCAAGGCCCAAGGGAATTTCAATCGCCAGAACAATCGCCGAGAACACGATCTGGCGCAGAAGAGCGCTATGGAAACGATTCGAATGCAACACGTCCTCAAACCACCGGACGCCGGCCCAGGTAAAGACATTGTCGCCGAAAGTTTCCTGGACCGAGAAATTGACGACCGTCATCAGCGGGATCAGCGCGTTGAACGCCACGAGAGCAAAGACGGGAAGGACGAGGAACCAGGCTCTCTGGTTGACGGTTTTGTTCATGGCCGCGCGCCCACCATCCAGCCGTTTTCGTAGACTTGCGTGTGCGAAGGATCGAAAGCGAGGGAGGCTTTGCCTTCGGGTATCGTGTCTCCTTCCGGAACCAGAAGTTTGATGCTCCGGCCGGCGCCTTTCGTCTCGACAATCCGGTAGCGCCCGGCGTCGGCAACTTTCACCACATCGACGGGAATGCCCTTCTTCGCGAAAGTCACAAATTCCGGCCGGACGCCGAGTTCCAGGCCACGGCCATCGCCCTTGTAGCGCTTCGCGTTGGCGGTTTTTAGGGGCTTTCCGGCAAAGGAAGCCGTGCCGCCTTTCACCTCGCAGGGCAGCACATTCATGCCGGGCGAACCGATAAAATGGCCGACAAATGTATGCATGGGGCGCTCAAAGAGATCGATCGGCGTACCGGTCTGCACGATCTGCCCGTTGTTCATGACCACGACCTGTTCGGCGAAGGTAAGCGCCTCGGTCTGATCGTGAGTTACGTAGATCATGGTGCGCCGGATACGCTGGTGCAGTTCCTTGAGTTTGGAGCGAAGCTGCCATTTCAGGTGCGGGTCGATCACGGTCAGGGGTTCGTCGAACATGATGACGTTGACATCCGAACGCACCAGGCCGCGCCCCAGCGAAATCTTTTGCTTGCCGTCGGCGGTGAGACCCGAGGCGCGGTTCTTGAGTGTCTTCGACAGATCGAGCATTTCGGCGATCTCGCGCACCCGTTTGTCAACGTCCGTCTCGCCAATGCCGCGATTTCTCAACGGGAAGGCGAGATTATCGTAAACCGTCATGGTGTCGTAGATCACCGGGAACTGAAACACCTGGGCGATGTTCCGCTGTTCGGGGGTTGAACGCGCGACATCGCGATCATCGAACAGTATCTGGCCTTCGGTCGGAACGAGCAGGCCGGAGATAAGATTGAGGAGGGTGGTCTTGCCACAGCCGGAAGGGCCGAGCAGCGCATAGGCGCCGCCATCGGCCCATTCGAGTGACATGCGCTGGAGAGCGAAGTCCTCGTCGCGCCGGGGATCGGGGAGGTAGCTATGCCGCAGATTCCTGAGCGTTATCTTGGCCATCATATTTCTCCGGCCTCACCCTGAGGCGCCTCGCGAAGCGAGGCCTCGAAGGGTTGATGCTTCGAGGCTCGCTGCGCTCGCACCTCAGCATGAAGGGTATGGCGGGCCATCAGGCGATGAACTCATCGTTGGCGCCGAAGAAAAGGCTTTGGTCGATATCGACATAGAGTTTCGCGGTCGAGCCGACATTGAAGGGGTGAATGCCGTGCGACTGGGAGACCCAGGTTCGGCCGTCGACATCGAAATGAATGACACTTTCGGAGCCGGAAAGTTCGGTCACCAGCACACGTCCCTCGACCGCTCCAACCGCCTTGCCTTGACCGGCGGGTGCAATGTGGTGGGGGCGGATGCCAATGGTGTAGTCGCCATCGGCAATGGATGTCTCCGCTTTGCCGGCAGGCCACTTTATCCCGTCGAATATCGTGATCGCGCCGCCCCGCTTGGAAATCTTCGCGGTGTTAATCGGCGGGTCGGAGAAGACCTGTGCCGTCACAAGATCCTTGGGCTTGCGATAGATGGCGGAGGTGGGGCCGAACTGCGTGACGCGCCCCTCATGCAATGTTGCGGTATTCCCGCCGAACAGCAGTGCTTCCGTGGGTTCGGTCGTGGCATAGACAACGATAGCATTGCGGCCGGCAAAGAGCTTGGGCAATTCATCGCGCAACTCCTCGCGCAGCTTGTAATCGAGATTGGCCAGCGGCTCGTCGAGAAGGATGATGTCAGAGTCCTTGACGACGGCACGTGCGATCGCGGTGCGCTGTTGCTGACCGCCCGAAAGTTCGTTGGGCTTGCGGTTCAGCATTGGCGTGAGCCGCAGGAGTTCTGCCGCCTTGCCCACGCGGAGCTCGATTTCGGCCTGCGCTAGGCCCGCGACGCGCAACGGCGAGGCAATGTTCTCATAGACCGTGAAATTCGGATAGTTGATGAACTGCTGATAGACCATGGAGACGTTGCGTTTTTGTACGGCAACGCCGGTCACATTCCGTCCACGGAATTTGACGGTGCCCGAGGTGGGCTTCTGGATTCCGGCCATGAGCTGCATCAACGTGGTTTTTCCCGCGAGCGTGGTGCCAAGCAGGATATTGAAAGAGCCCGCCTCAAGAACCATGCTCGTCTCGTAAATCCAGGTGTCGGCGCCGACGCGCTTGGTGATGTTGCGAAGCTCAAGCGACATGGCGCTACACTATCTTTCCCCGCCTGTTTCAGAAAGATGGAATGTGGCGGATAAGGGCCGGGGCGCACCATGGGCGCGCCCCGCTTCGTATCAGGTCAGGTCTGTCCTACTGTTGCCAGCGCTTGATAATGTCCTCATAGGCCACCGTTTTGCCGGGCTCCTTTTCGTTTTCAATCTTGGCTTTGGGGCCATCGGCCTTGCCAAGCCATTCGGACGGATCCTTCTCGGCATTGAGGCGGGGTCCACAACCGCCATAGGTCTTGTTGGCTTCGTCAACAGCCTGCATGCGGGCCATGATCTGGTCCATCTCGCTGGCGAGACGGTCCATGGCCTCTTGCGGCGTGAAGGCGCCGGAATTCACGTCGCCGATCTGCTGCCACCAGAGCTGGGCCAGCTTCGGATAGTCAGGCACGTTGATGCCGGTCGGCGACCACTGAACGCGATCGGGCGAGCGGTAGAATTCCACGAGACCGCCGAGCTTGGGAGCGCGCTCCGTGAAGGACTCATGGCGCACAGTGGTGTCGCGGATGAAGGTGAGGCCGACATGGCTCTTTTTCACGTCAACAGTCTTGGAAACCACGAACTGCGCATAGAGCCAGGCTGCCTTGGCGCGGTCCGCGGGTGTTGATTTCAGGATCGTCCAGGAGCCGGCATCCTGATAGCCGAGCTTCTGGCCTTCCTTCCAATAGACGCCATGGGGCGAAGGAGCCATGCGCCACTGAACGTTGCCCTGATCGTCGACGGTGTTGTTCCCTTCCGATTTCGGCGCCACCATCGATGCGGTGAAGGCAGTATACCAGAAGATCTGCTGGGCCACGTTGCCCTGGCTCAATGCCGGCAACGACTGATAGAAGTCGTAGTCGGCAGCTCCCGGAGGCGCATATTTTCGCAGCCATTCATCCCACTTGGCAATGGCATAGACGGAAGCCGGGCCGTTGGTTTCGCCGCCGCGTGATATGGATGCGCCGGCCGGGTTACAGGAGCCCTTCTCCATGCGGATGCCCCACTCGTCGATGGGGATGCCGTTCGGCACACCCGCCGTGCCGGTTCCCGCCATGGAGAGCCAGGCGTCCGTCATGCGCCAGCCTAGGCGCTGTGGACAAAATGATTGACACGTGACTCGACTATTGATTCAAGGCTGCAGATTCGAAGGAGGCAGTCTTGAGTCGTGGCGATTTGAGCGAAGACGAGTGGCGTGTTCTGAAAG
>JBOHKD010000098.1:0-5766 GCA_050728895.1 Aestuariivirga sp. | reverse complement strand
CTGCTCAACTGGCTGAGGCTTCTTTTGCGCCTGTTCCTGGCGATGCTATTCGGCGGGTTCAGGCATCGCTATGCGTGAAAATCGGATTGTTCACGGGCGACTGATAATTGTAATAAAATCCATGCTATCAATGCATTGTAGCACTTGAAGGGCTCGCTCCGGTTCAGATTTCCACTTCCAACCCATCATAGGCCGGTTCGACATGGGGCGGAAGCTCGCGCCGCAGCGTATCGTAATCGAGATCAACGTGCATGTTGGTAATGATGGCGCGCGCCGGTTTCAGCCGCTCAATCCACGCCAGCGTTTCGGCAAGTGAGAAGTGACTGGGATGCGGGTCACGCTTCAGCCCGTCGACGATCCACAGGCCGAGACCTTGCAGGGCAGCGAGGCTTTCCTCGGGGATCGCGTTCAGGTCCGGCGTATAGGCGGTGTTGGCGATCCGGAAGCCCAGAACCTCGATGGTGCCGTGATGCAGCTTGAAGGGCAGGGCCGCGATTACGCCCCCTGCTCCGCTGATACTTACGTGCTCGCCTAGAACAATGCGGTTCAGTTCGGCGATGGGCGGATAATCGCTGCCCGGTGCCGCATGGAAGCAATAGGCAAAGCGGGTCATCAGCATCCGGTCGGTCGGCTCATCGGCCCAAAGTTGCAACTTCGCCCGCCGCGTTAAAAACAAGGCGCGCAATTCGTCGATGCCGTGCGTGTGATCGGCGTGTTCGTGAGTGTAAAGAACGGCGTCAAGATCGCGCACTCGTGCCGCCAGCATCTGCTCGCGCATATCGGGTGAAGTGTCGATCAGCACGCGCGTGGCGCCTTCCTCTCCCGTACGGATCAAAAGCACCGAACAGCGCTGCCGCCGGTTCTTCGGGTTGGCGGGATCGCATTTGCCCCAATCGCCGCCGATGCGCGGAACCCCGCCCGAGGAGCCGCATCCCAGTATGGTGAGCGTCGTTGTCATGAATTAAAGCGCTCAGGGCGCGGCACCTTGGAAAACAGCCGGAAGAAATTATCGTTCGTAGCCTCCGCCATGGCGCTTGGCGAAACACCTTTAACAGCGGCAAGCGCCTCCAGCGTTTTTACCACGAAGGCCGGCTCATTGGTTTTTCCCCGGAATGGCACAGGGGCAAGATAGGGCGCATCGGTTTCGACCAGCAGACGGTCCATCGGTATTTCCGCCGCCACCTCCCGCAAGGCCGCGGCATTCTTGTAGGTGAGGATACCGGAGAACGACACATAGGCCCCAAGTGCTACGCCTTTACGGGCGAGATCGGCGTTGGAGGTGAAGCAGTGCAAGAGAGGCTTGAAGGCGCCGCGCTGCATTTCCTCGCCCAGGATCGCCGCCGTGTCCTCTTCGGCTTCGCGGCTGTGGATGACAAGTGGCAGGCCGGTCTGGCGCGCTGCTTCGATATGACGGCGAAACCCCTGCTCCTGTGCTGGCCTCGGGCTGAAATCATAATGATAATCGAGCCCCGCCTCGCCGATCCCGACAACTTTGGGATGGCGGGCAAGCCTCACGAGTTCGGCCACGGTGACATCGGCTTCCTCATGGGCATTATGAGGATGGGTACCGATGGTGCCGTAAACAGCAGGGTTTTCCGCAATGATACGAAGCAAACGCTCGAACTTGCGAACCCGCGTGGAGATTGAAACCATGAGGCCCACACCGGCATTTTCGGCGCGCGTCAGAACCTCCGGCAGCCTATCGGCAAGCCCCTCGAAATCGAGGTGACAGTGGCTGTCGACGATGAGCACCATCAGGCTTTGGCGGGGCCTTCCCCCTCCTCCACATAGCGCGGAAAAATCGCCGACGGGGCGGGAAGCGCCGTTCCGGAAATGAGCCGAATGGAAAGATCGGCGAAAGACCGCTTGGTTGCGGGCGCACCCAAGGTGTCGAGCAGCCGCGCCGCCGCCCCCGGCATATAGGGTTGCACCAGAATGCCGATGATGCGCAGCACCTCCGCCGTCACATGGAGCACCGTCCCCATGCGCGTTGGGTCCGTTTTCTTGAGAGCCCAGGGTTCCTGTGCCGCGAAATAGCGATTGGCATCCGCCACCACTTTCCAGATGGCATCGAGCGCCCGGTTAATCGCCTGCACCTCATGCTGGACGCGAACTTCCTGGAGCAGACTGTCCGCCGCCGCCAGCATGTCCTCGTCAGCCGCAGTTAATGTTCCCTTCGGCGGCATCTTGCCGTTACAGTTTTTGGCGATCATCGACAGCGAGCGCTGCGCCAAATTTCCAAGATCGTTGGCGAGATCGGCGTTGATGCGCGCCACGATGGCTTCGTGGCTGTAATTGCCATCCTGGCCGAAAGGAACTTCACGCAGGAAGAAATAGCGTGTCTGGTCGAGCCCGTACTCGCGCACCAGATCGGCGGGCGCCACCACATTGCCCACCGATTTCGACATCTTCTCGCCCCGGCTGAACAGAAAGCCATGCACCACGATCTGCCGCGGCAGCGGCAATTTCGCCGACATCAGGAAGGCCGGCCAGTAGATGGCGTGAAAGCGCGTAATGTCCTTGCCGATCACATGGGCATTGGCCGGCCAGAAACCGGCGCGCGGCGCCGTCGCATCGGGAAAGCCCGTGGCGGTGATATAGTTGGTCAGCGCATCGACCCAGACATACATCACATGGCGCGGATTGCCCGGCACCGGTATGCCCCAATCGAAGGTCGTTCGGCTGATCGACAAATCATTGAGGCCGCGCTTGACGAAGGCCACGATCTCGTTGCGATAGTTCTCCGGCGTAATAAATCCGGCGTGCTTCTCATAGTGGGCAAGCAATGGCCCGGCATAGGCGGATAGCTTGAAAAAATAGCTTTCCTCCTCGACCCAATCGACTGGCGCTCCAGTCTTCGTGGAAAATCGGCGGCCATCGCGCTCCTCCGTCTCGTCCTTGTCGTAGTAGGCCTCGTCGCGCACCGAATACCAGCCGGAATAATTCGACAGATAGATGTCGCCATTGGCCTCCATGCGCCGCCAGATGTCCTGCGCGACGAGTCTGTGACGTTCGGATGTGGTGCGCACAATATCGTCGGCGGGTGCTCCCAGCAGTTCGCCCATCTCTTCAAATTGAGCCGCCGTGCGGTCGGCAAGTTGCTTGGGCGTCAGGCCTTCGCGTATGGCCGTCTGCAGCATTTTCTGGCCATGTTCGTCCATGCCGGTGGCGAACAGAACATCGTAGCCGTCAAGCCGCTTGAAGCGCGCCAGCACATCCGTGGCGATACGCTCATAGGCGTGACCGATGTGGGGGGCGCCATTGGCATAGGGAATGGCAGTGGTGATGAAGAATTTTTCTTTGGGCATTTGTTCAATCGGTCAGGCGTTCAGAGCTTCGCCGAGCACCAGCAGCGCATCGACGGCCGTCTGGCGGCGGTCGAGGTTTAGGGCATCCGTTTGCCGAAGGGAACTGGCGATGTCGTCATGGGCCTTGGCGAGTGCCGCGCCCCGGCCGGACAGCGCCGCCTGCCGTGCTTTTCCGCCAATCCAGCCGATCAGCAATTCACAGAACACCGCATAGTCTTCCGCCGTCTCGCGGCCGGCGAAATGCGCTCCGATTTCCACGCAGCGGGCCGGTGTGAGTAAAGGCCTCGCGGTAAAATCGGCAAAGACCTCCGCTCCCCTGGAGCCAATGAGATCGAGCGCCAGGCCGGGACTGCCGCGGGAAAGCTCCGCTGCTTGCCGGGGATCGCCAGCCACGGCCTCGCGCGGCAGTTCTTGCAGAACCCGCAGCGTGTCGTTGTGCGACAGGGCTTTGAGAGCAAGCCCGATACAGCGCGAACGAAGCGTGGCCGCCAGAGCGCCCGGCCGATGGCTGACGAGCAGGAATACCGAGCGCGGCGGCGGTTCTTCGACTATTTTTAACAACGCGTTGGCCGATTCGGTGTTCAAGTCATCCGCACTGTCGACGATAGCGATACGCCAGCCCCCCGCCCCCGCGGTGCGTTCGAGGAACTCGCTGGCCTTGCGCGCATCGGCGACGGCAATTTCGCTTTTCAGTTTCTTGCCGTCGAAGGCTCGCTGCAACACAAATAGATCGGGATGAGCGCCCGCCGCGACATGGCGGACGATTGTGGAATCCGCCGGAACCAGCAAGGATTGGAGCACAGCCTCGCCAGGCTTTGGATGTTGCAGCAGAAACCGCGCGAAGCGATAGGCGAGTGTTGCCTTGCCGATTCCCCGCGGGCCGGAAATCAGCCAGGCATGATGCAGCATCCCCGACCGGTGGGCATTGAGGAGGCGCGCCTCGGCGGCATCATGACCATAAAGCACGGACCTTCGCCGGGGATGCCAAGTGACATCGCGCGGGTCGCCGATCTCTTCAGCCATTGCCCAAGGCCTCGCCGGCCAACGACCAGACGCTTGCCGAAACCTTATCCGGATCGCCACTCGCATCGATAATGCGGCAACGCCGGGGCTCAAGGCGCGCGATGGCCAGGAAACCTTCCCGCACGCGCTGGTGAAACGCCAACCCCTTGCGTTCATAGCGATCCTCGGCCGGAGCATTGGCCCGTCCCTTGGCGCGCGCCAGGCCTTCCTTGGGATCGAGATCGAAGATGAGTGTCAGACTTGGCCGCGTGCCGCCGACGATAGCCTCTTCAAGATCGTCGATCAGGCTCATGGCGCAATCTCCGGCATAGCCCTGATAGACTCTTGTTGAATCCATGAAACGGTCACAGAGCACAATGGCGCCCCGTGACAGCGCGGGACGGATCGCCTGAGCAAGATGCGCATCACGCGCCGCATAGTTGAGCAGCGCCTCCGCCGCCGATGTCCAGCGCCTCGTCTCACCCGAAACCAGAAGACCGCGGATTGCTTCGGCTTCCGGCGTGCCGCCGGGCTCGCGCGTCAGCAGAACTTCGCGATCTTTAAGCCGTTCCGCGAGACGCCCGATCTGAGTTGACTTGCCCGTTCCCTCGCCACCCTCGAAGGTAATGAAATGGCCGGCCACGTCAGCCGCCCTTTCCTATTTCGTCATGGCCGGGCTTGACCCGGCCATCTTCGAATTGGCGGACACCAAGAGGATACCCGGATCAATCCCCGGATCAAGTCCGGGGACGGGCATGACGAGAGTGGGGATGCGGTAAGCCACGTCAGCCGCCGAAGGCCATGATCATCACGCTGTCGAGCGCCTTGCTCCACATGGAAGGCTCGGCCTCCACATCCGCCGCGGTCTCGACAGGAAGCGCGGCCACGGCCGCGCCATCGACCAGGAAGCGGACTTCTCCCACTTTCGTTCCCGCCTTCACAGGTGCCATGAGCGGCCCAGTGTGAAAGAGCTTTACCTCGACCGTCTCCTGTTCGCGGGCCGAGAGCGAGATTTGGAATTCTTCCGATGTCACGAGATCGACGCTGCGTTGCGTTCCTCCCCATACGGTCGCCTTCCCTACCCTCTCATGCTTGCTATAGACGTCAATGGCGAGAAATTGATCGAAGCCCCAGTCAAGCAATTTCTGGGCCTCCTGCTGGCGTTCCTTGAGGCTCGCGAGGCCGGCGATAACCATGGTGAGACGCCGGTTGCCGCGCATGGCCGATCCCACAAGGCCGTAACCCGACTCTTTTGTATAACCCGTCTTCATGCCGTCGGCGCCCGGATAGTCCGTTAATAAGGGGTTGCGGTTCTTCTGGGTGATGTTGCTCCAAGTGAATTCTGGCTGGCTGTAATATTTGTAGTATTCCGGAAAATTGAGATTGATGTGGCGCGCCAGAATCGCAAGTTCGCGCACACTCACACGGTGTTCGGGATCGTCCAGACCGGTGGCAT
>JBOHKD010000097.1:0-5787 GCA_050728895.1 Aestuariivirga sp. | reverse complement strand
ACACCACCCAGCCCTCTCGTGAAAAACGCGAGCGCCATCCCCGGCGCGGCGCCAAGCCGCAACGAGTCGAAAAAATCTCCGAACCGCGCGCCGAAGCCCCACGCCCGGAGCCAAAGCCCGAGCGCGCGCACCGCGAACACTCCCCTCGCCCCCATCGTGATGCTCACTCGGAACGGGACCGCGGCTCCAACTCGCCCCGCCCATTGCCCGACGCCCCGGACTCCCGCGGCTTTCACAAGGACAACATGCCAGCGTTTCTCACGCGGCGGTGAAAATGGCTTTGGCGTTCACCGTACTTGCGGCTCAAGCTGTGGCGCCGGCGGCCCTTTGCTCCCTAGCCCGCAACAGCATCCACACGATCATCACGCCCACGGCCTTGCTGACGACCTCGGTCGAGAACGATGCCGGTGTCAGGAAGCCTGTGAGATAGAGGAACGCAACCGTATCGAGCGGCACGGAGACCAGGCTCGATACCAGGATGCGGCTTTGCAAGGGGCGTTTGGTGAAGGAGTAGATCGCCCAATCGGCCGTCTCGGAGATGAAGAAAGCAGTGAGGCTCGCAATCGCGAGGCCCGGATCGACCATGTACCAGGTGATGATGCCAGCCAGCAGCGTCGCCAGCAGAATCTTGTGGCCGATTTCGCGCTGCGCATAATCACGCAACACAAAGACGGCGCCAACGACGAGCGTTGCGAGATAGAGAGCGCCGAAGGGCGTGGGCAAGGGAGGGATGGCGACGAACAGCCAGTTCACCAGCACAATCGATAGAACGTAAGCGGCGGTCCACATATCAGCCTACGATCTCGGCGGCCTTGAAGACCATCCTGATTTCCTTCCGGGCATTTTCCGCGCTGTCGGAGCCGTGAACCGAATTTGCCTCGATCGATTCCGCGAAGTCCTTGCGGATGGTGCCGGGCTCGGCATTGGCGGGGTTGGTGGCGCCCATGATCTCGCGGTATTTGGCGACCGCATCGTTGCCCTCCAGCACCTGCACCACGATGGGGCCGGAGGTCATGAACTTCACCAGATCCTTATAAAACGGCCTTGCCTTGTGCACGGCGTAGAATTTCCCGGCGTCGGCTTTTTTCCACTTGATGCGCTTCTGGGCGATAATGCGAAGCCCCGCGCCTTCGATTTTGGCATTGATGGCGCCGGTCAAATTGCGCCGTGCCGCATCGGGCTTGATGATCGAAAAGGTTCGCTCGGCAGCCATACTATCCCCTGTCCTGTGAAAGCAATTGGGCCGCCCTATTACCGGCGGCCCATCGCGGTTGCAAGGGAGGGCCCGGCTATTACTCGTCGAGTTCGCCCACCAGCGATGTGGCGCGGGCCACGGAGACGCGGCGGTTCTCGGCCTCGGCCTCCGCTGTCGGTATTTTCAGGAACCGTTCGCCATAGCCTACCGTCTTGATGTTGGCGGCGGGGATCACATAGTAGGTCGTCAAGGCCTGCTTGATCGCCTTGGCGCGCTGGCGCGAAAGGTTGAGATTGGCGTAATCCGAACCCACCGCGTCGGTGTGGCCTTCGACGAAAAACACCTCGCGGGGATGGGCGGCCAGGATTTTCTCGATGATCCCGGCAATGCGGTCGAGATTTTCCACTTCTTCCTCGCGCACGAAAGCCTCGCCGAAACCGAAATGCACCGTGTCGATCTCGATCCGCGGCAGAGCGTCGCGCAACTCCGGCGAGGACTCGACTTCCTCCACCGTATAGCGGCGCTGTATCTTGCGCCGTGGCGGCGCCACGAGCACGTATTCCAGTTCCTCGTCATCTACTTCCGCCGCGAAAACATCGCGGGGCGGCCTGCGCCCCGGCTCGAAGTAAAGCCCGAGTTCGATATTGATGCCGGGTTGCCGCAAACGCTCAGCGCGGCGGCGGCGCTCTTCGATCAGGCGCTGGCGCAGAACGCGGCGGTCGCGCTCCATGGTTCTCCGCCACCATTCGCGTTCCTCTTCTTCATACTGCTCGTCAAATGCCGCATCGCGATAGATGTCGATGCGGCGGCGCAATTCGATATCGTCCAGATCGTCGGACGGGCGGCGATCGCCCAGAACAATGGTGATATTGAAGTTGTTGTCCTTGCTCTTCGACTTCTTGCCGCCGGTACCGGAAGCCTGTTCCGCCTTGGTCTCTTCCACTTGCGCTACGCGATTGCGCAAAATATCGCGCTCGGTCTTCAGCTTCTTGCGCAGCGCCCGCTCGGTCTCGCGGGAAAGCTGGTTGCCCGCCATCAAATCGCGAATGCCGTTGAGGCGGGCACTCAGGTCGGCGTCGGAAAGCTTGTCGGCCGGAACGGGATCGTCGAGGAACGCCTTGGCCTTGGCTTCGTCTTCCGGGTTGGCCTGGTTGCCGTCGAGAGCCTGCACCTGCTTCTGGTCGACCGGCACGGCTGCGACGGTCTCCTCCGTTTGCCCCGTTTCCGATCCGGTCTTGGTCTCCGTTTCACCTTCACCCGCGGGCTGCTTGTCGGCCTGGCCGCGAACCAGGGCCTCGGCGCGCGCGGCTTTCAGAATATTCTCAAGCTCACTGCGCGTATCCTCGGGAAGTTCGTTGTTTTGGGAGAATTTCCGCGCGGTTTTGACGCGCGCCAGCAGTTCGTCATCGGAAAGCTCCGAGGCCTGACGGCCGTCCTTGACAAAAGCCAATACGTCGTCGGGCACCTGCGTTCCTATCAGCGCCTTGTCGGCGGGCTTTTCCTGCTCAACTTCGCTTTGCGATTGGGTTTCCTCCGTAGCGGAGGGCTGCTTCTTGGCCGCGGTCTCGCGCGCCGCCATCTCGGCGCGAGCTTGCTTGGCCAGGCCCTGCAAGGATTGTTTCACATCCTTGGGGAGTCCATCCATCTTGGCAAATTGGCGGGCTGAACTAAACCGCTGCTTCAGCTCCTCGTCGGAAAGCTCGGAGGTCGGGCGGGCATCGTTCAGGAGCGCCTGGACTTCCTGCGGAATGGCCGCCTCTTCGACAACCGGCTCCTGCACGGTCTTTTCCTGTGCCTGTTCGGGCTCGGCAGTTTTCTGCTGCTGGCTGGCGGCCTGCTCGCGGGAGGCAAGTTCGGCGCGGTCCTGCTGGGCCATGGCCTGCAATGACTGCTTTGTATCATCGGTAAGCCCCTTCATCTTGAGGAAGCCCCGGGCCTGTTTGAAACGCTGTTTCAGTTCATCGTCCGAAAGTTCCGAGGCCTGCCGTGTGTCGCCCAAAAGCGCCAGAACTTCGGCTGGAATTTCCTGAGTCTGTTCGGCGGCCGGTTGCTCGGCTTCGACCGCTTCATCCTCTGCCAACGCCGGCATGGCAAAAAGAGCGAGGGCAACAAGGCTGGTGGTCAAACGGGACATCGTCATTCATCTACTCCGCTGGAGCCGGATGCAAAAATTGCCCCGGTGCTGTGTTGGCGAGGAATGATGTAACTCCATGGCGGAAGTAAGGTTCCCAAAACGTAACTTCGCCATAAGTCTGAACGGAAACCGGCAGCAAACGGAACGGCTGCTAGAGCATGTTCCGCCAAAGTGTACACACTTTGGCGATAAGAACATGCTCCAACCAATTGACTGGCGCATTTCCTTGTCCGGAAAGTGGATTCCACTTTCCGGGAAAATGCGCTAGCCCGTCCAGCCCAGCCCCGCCGCCACGCAGTTCATGGTCATCAGCAGCGGCATCATCAAAGACTCCTGACCGGGAGAATTGCGGGTTTGGCGCAACAGTTCGATCTGCCAGCGGTTTGCCTGATTGACCATCGGGCGTACGCGCTCGAAACGGCGGCGCAAGCCTTCGAACCTTTCACAGAGTATCGTCTCCCCGGTCAGCCCTAGAATGGCCCGCGAGGTCCGGCTGTGCTCATGGCGGATGAGCGCGAACAGGCGTTCGCCGCCGTTGCGATCCGGAACCAGGCTCGCATATTGTTCGGCCACTTCCATATCGGCCAAGTAAAGCGATTTTTCCACTTCATCGACGGCGAGACGGAAGCCGCGCGAGCGATTGTACATGCCGCGCAGAAGCTTCAATCCTTCGCCGCCCGCCGGCACGAGGAAATCGTCCAAGGCATAGCCAAGGCCATACCATCCCGTCAGCAGATGCCGGTTCTGGCTCCAGGCGAAAACCCATGGAATGGCGCGCAGGTCGCCGATGCCCTTGGCGCCGAAGCGCCGCGCGGGGCGCGATCCCAGCTTCAGGTTGGTGAGTTCCTCAACCGGGGAAGCCCACTGGAAATAGGACATCAGCGCCGGGTCTTCCGCCAGTTTGCGGTAATGCTCGAAGGAACCCCGGGCGATTGCCTCGACGGCCTGCTGATGTTCGGGCACGGTCCTGAGTTCGGGTTCATCGAGTGACTTGAGGGTATGGACGAATACGCTCGATGCCAGGAGTTCAAGATTGTAGAGCGCCGTACCGCGATTGGCGAACTTGGAAGATACGACCTCGCCCTGCTCCGTCACCCGCATGCGGCCGCCGACACTGCCCGCGGGCTGGGCCGCGATGGCGCGTCCCGTGGGAGCGCCGCCCCGGCTTACCGAACCGCCGCGGCCATGGAAGAAGCTCACCTCGATACCGGCCTTGCGCCCGGCATGGATAAGGCGGCGCTGGGCTTCGTACAATTCGAAGCTGGCGCAGAAGAAGCCGCCATCCTTGTTGGAGTCGGAATAGCCGAGCATGAGTTCCTGGCGTCCGCCATTGGCTTTCACGGAGCCCCTCACGACGGGCGTTGCCAACAGATCTTTCAGAATCGCCGGCGCGCGCCGCAGGTCGTCGATGGTTTCAAACAGCGGCACGATGCGGAGGCGGCAGCATTCGCGGCTCGTCTCGTCGCTGAACAGGCCACAGTATTTCGCCAGAAGATAGAGCCCCAGCACGTCGCCGGCATTTTGCGTCATCGACAGGATGAAGCAGCCGATGGCCTGCGGGTCCGGCCCGTCAAGTGTTTCGCGGATGAGCAGCAGAAGATCGAGAAGCTCGCGCGCTTCATCGGACACATTGCGGAACTGCGGCAGAAAACCCAAAGGCTTTTGCAGCTCGGAATTGATCCACTGGGTCCAGGCTTCACTACCGGCTTCCGGCGGGCCATCCTTCGCCACCGGATTTATTTTGCGCCAGATTTCGGCCAGCACGCGGTTGGTGACGGTAGTGTTCTGACGAATGTCTAGGCTCACGGTGCGAAAGCCGAAGATTTCGACTTCCCAGCGCACGGGGCGGACGAGCGTGGACGCAAGCGCCACGGCCTGCATGTCGGCCAGCGCCTGTTCGGCCGCAAGCAATTCGGAGCCAAGTTCGGCGGCGTTCGCGAAAGGCTTGGCCCCGGACCCGCTGCCCACGGTCGCGGCCAGCCTCAGTTGCAGGCAGGAGAAGAACAGGCGGAAGGGTTCCAGCGCATTGCGGCTCAGTAGCTCCTTAGCCTGACCGGATGCCGCAAGCTGGGCATCGAGGTGAGCCTGGAAAGTGGCGGGGATCGTCATTTCGTTCACGCTTACGGAAACAAGCCGGGCAAGATCGATCAGCCGCTTTTCCAGCCGGCCGGTAATGGCGCGGCGGTTTTCCGCAAGGGCCGAGCGGGTAACATCGACGGTGACGAACGGATTACCGTCCCGGTCGCCGCCAATCCACGAGGAGAATTTGAGCGGCGGTTTCACGCGCGCCGGCAATTCGGGATAGTGGCGCTGGACGGCTGCCTCGATCAGATCGCAAAGTGTTGCCGTGCGGTCGAACAGGGATTCACGGAAGAAATGCAGTCCCCAATGGATTTCCTGCTGCACCGTGGGTTTCTCAAGCCGGATTTCACCGGTCATCCACAAGAGGTCGATCTCG
>JBOHKD010000096.1:0-5805 GCA_050728895.1 Aestuariivirga sp. | reverse complement strand
GAACAGGCTCCAGGCCTCGGCCAGCTTATAACCGGTATTGCCCCAGATCTGTTCTTCATCGGTTAAGCGGCCGTAGCTTGGGGCAGCGCCGATATCCGCGTAGCTTAGTGAGCCCCAAATCCTGTCCAAAGTGAGGCTGACGGAAGCCTCTTGCGAGTTGATGCGCGACAGGTCTTCCTCGGCCCGGGCCTCGTAGGTGAAACGCATCTTCTCATTGGGTTGGAAGGCCACGGCCCCTACCAGGTCGGAGGCTGGGCCATCGAGGCCGGATCCGGCATCGAAACTGTTTTCACCGGCGATATGGAAGGATTCACCCAAGCTCAGGCGCGCAAACCCGCCATTGTCGCCGAGAAACGTGTAGATCGCCCCGGCATTGGCTCTAGTGCCGCCTTCATAGCGGTCGAGGCCGCTGAAACGGTCCTGCAAGAAGAGATTGGTGTGATCGAAATTGATGGTGATCGCATCCTCGTTGCCGATCGAGGATTCATCGTCTTCCTCGGTGGCGCTGATGATCTGGAATACCGGAGTGACGACACTCTGGCCGAACCCCTGCTGGGCGATGAAAGGCCAGCGCATGTCGAGCCCGGCCGATGGCAGGAGATGTGCTGTTGTTTCCGAATCCGAAGCAGCACCCGGCACGTTCTCGCTGACATAGACATCGCCGCGAACCTGCAGGAAGGGCGTGATCACCTGGCCCATGCCGTTGATCATCTGCTTTTGCCAATGCAGATTGGCAACGCCTCGCGTCTGATCGGTGCCGAGATCGAAAGCCCCCACGGCGTCTTCGCGGTTTAGCGAATAGGCGTTCATCTCGAAACCCAACTCGCCGCCCAATACCGGATCGGCGAAGATGTGGCTCGCCGTAACATAGGGAAGTGCCGTGGGCAGCAGATCCTGATCCTCGCCGTTGAGCAAGGTCTGGTAATGCAAAGCCTGGGCGGAAATGTAGGTCCGGTCCATCAGACCGGTCACATGTGCCTCGCTGGCGGCCATGTCGTCATTGCGGCCGTCATTCTCGTCGATGTCATAGTCGTCGAGGAATGTCCGGTCGCTCAACAGCGTACCGTTCCAGCCCCAGGACCACATGTCGTTGATCTCGAACTGGCCTTGCGAGGTGACGGCACCCCGTTCCTTGCTATGGTCCTTGGCGGCTTCGGGGTCCAGCTGATGGATGCCGTAGCCCCTGATGCCATAGATGCCGTTTTTCAGCCGGTGGCGCCATTCGACGTCGGCAAGAGGTCCTTGCCTGCTGGTCCATCTCGGAGAGAACGTCAGATCCGCGTTGGGTGCAAGCGCCCAGAAATAAGGTGTGGTAAGAGCGAAGCCATAGACTTTGCCATAACCTGGCTGCGGCAGAAGCAGCCCGGAGCGGCGTTTGACGGTTGGATCGGGATAGGCAAGATAGGGCAGCCACAGGACCGGCACACCGGCGATTTCGAATTTCATGTCCTCGTAATAGATGGTCCTGTCGTTCTGGTCGTGGGTGGCCTTTCTTGCCACGATCCGCCAGGCCGGCGTTCCATCCTCGCCGACACAATTCTTGCATGCCGTATAAGTCGCCCGTTCATAGACCGTGAGGCCATCCGCAGTGCGCTTGGCATAATCGGCGGTGATCGTGACGTCATTGGTCAGCAGCGCCTTGACGTGGCGGGCAAAACCTTCCTTGAACTTGTTGGTGATTTCCGAATAGTCCGCCGTCAACACATTGCCGTTGGGCTCGCGCAGCACGACCGAGCCGTTGGCCTTGAAAATATCCCTGCCGACATCATAGACGACCTTCGTGGCGGTGAGCGTATAGGGACCATAGACGATCTGGACGAGGCCGGTGGCAGTGGCGATCTTTCGCTTGGTATCGTAAGTCACTTTGTCAGCCACGACCTTGACGCGGGTTCCCTTGGGCACGGCCTCGGTGACAGGCTTCACGAATTTGGGTTTTGGCGCTGGCTCCCGGCCCACAATGGCCGCGGTTGCATTGGGAAGCGCCCACCCGGCGGCGATCGCGAGGCAAAAAAGCGCGCTGCCGCCGGAAACCATGCCCAGCAGACGGCCATGACGCTGTTTCGCTATTTTACCCGACCCCACCCGGTCCCCGCTGTTCACGGAACTTTACAGGATTATTACCTGCTTTCCGCCGGAACGGGAAGCTCTGTTTCTTGCCAAAGAGGGATATGAACTTACCATTGTGGTAAATGTGCCGTTACGATTAAACGGTTTTCCGCCACCTTTCGCCTTGCATTGGAAAATCTCATGAAAATCAAATTTGCCGGCCTCGGCGCCCAACGCTCCGGTGTACTCGTGATCTTTGCCGCCGAAGGTGGAAAACTGGGCTCCGCCGCAGCCAGCGTCGATCTCCGTACCAAGGGACAAGTGGGCCGTGCCATGAAGGCCGCAGCCTTCGCCGCCAAACGCGACCAGATGCTCGATATCCTGGCGCCGGGTGGGGGCTATGACCGGGTGATTGTCTTCGGCCTGGGAAACACGGAAGAGCTGCGCAGCCCCGATGTCGAGATGCTGGGCGGAGCCATCGCCGGCACGCTGCAAAATCTGAAAGTGAAGGAAGCGGCGATTCTCGTGGATGTTCCCGAGCGGTTCGGCAAGCCCGGCGATGCCACGGCGCTCATCGCCTCGGGCGCACGCTTACGCGTCTATGCGTTCAACCGTTACAAGTCGAAGCCGCCCGAGAACAACGGACTGGAAGCACTTACCCTTCACACCGCCGATCAAGTAGCGGCGCGCAAAGCCTTTCAGCCTTTCGAGGCGGTGGCCGCGGGCGTGCATCTGGCACGCGATCTCGTCAACGAGCCGCCGAACAAACTTTTTCCCGTCGATTTCGCCAATCGCGCCAAGGCGCTTGCGAGTCATGGCCTCAAGGTTGAGAGCCTCGCTCCGGCGCAGATGAAAAAGCTCGGCATGGGTGCCATCCTCGGCGTGGCGCAAGGCTCTCCGCAGGAGGCGCGAATCGTGGTCATGCGCTGGGATGGGGCTAAGAAGGGCGAAAAGCCCGTGGCCTTCATCGGCAAGGGCGTCACCTTCGATACGGGCGGCATTTCCATCAAGCCGGCCGCCGGCATGGAGGACATGAAGGGCGACATGGGGGGAGCCGCCTGTGTCACCGGCCTGATGCTGGCGCTGGCCAGGCGCAAGGCCAGGGTCAACGCGATAGGCGCCATCGGGCTGGTTGAAAACATGCCGGACGGCAATGCCCAGCGGCCGGGCGATGTGGTGAAATCCATGTCGGGACAGACGATCGCCGTTCTCAACACCGATGCCGAAGGCCGTCTCGTGCTGGCCGACGTGCTATGGTACATCCAGGACCGCTTCAAACCGAAATTCATGATCGATCTTGCCACGCTGACCGGCGCCATTCTCGTGGCATTGGGCAAGGAACACGCGGGGCTGTTTTCCAACAATGACGAACTGGCGCAACGGCTTTCGGAAGCGGGCCATGCCACGGGAGAAAAAGTCTGGCGCATGCCGCTCACCCCCGAATATGACAAGATCATCGATCACGATGTGGCGGATGTGAAAAATACCGGCGGCCGCAATGCCGGCTCGATCACCGCGGCGCAATTCCTGCAGCGCTTCGTCAACTCCGTGCCCTGGGCCCATCTGGATGTAGCGGGCACCGCCATGGATTCCACCAAAAACGCCATCAATCAAAGCTGGGGCTCGGGCTGGGGCGTTCGCCTGCTGAACCGCCTCGTGGCCCGGCATTATGAAAAATAGCAGCGGGCCGAGCTATTTGACGCCATGTGGTTCTTCCAATAGCCTGTCTGGCTCGCAAGCAAATAATGGGAGAGCACCATGACGAACCTCCTCAGGATTTTTGTTTTCGCCGGCCTGTTCATAATCGCATCGGCTGCCGGTGCCTTGGCCGAGGACCGCTGGATGACACTGCCGGAACCGCCCGCCATGATGAAGGCGAATGAGAGCGGCTATGCGCCGGTCAATGGCATAGAGATGTATTATGCGGTCTATGGCGCGGGCGATCCCGTTCTGCTGATCCACGGCGGGCTTGGCCATGCCGATATCTGGGCCAACCAGGTGGCGGAGCTTTCCAAGACTCACAAGGTGATCGTGGCCGACAGCCGCGGGCACGGGCGCTTTTCGCGCAATGAACAGCCCTATGGCTATGATTTGATGGCATCGGACTATCTGGCGTTGCTGGATTATTTGAAGATCGGCAAGGTAGGGCTGGTGGGCTGGAGCGATGGCGGCATTATCGGCATCGATATCGCCATGAGCCATCCGGAGCGGCTGACGAAGCTTTTTGCCCAGGCCGCCAATGTAACCGTCGATGGCGTCGATCCCGATGTGATGAACGCCCCGGCCTTTGCCGCCTTCGTCGAGCGCAGCGGCAAGGACTATGCGAAAATGTCCAAGACGCCCGATCAGTACAATGCCTTCGTCGATCAGATCGGCAAGATGTGGGCGACACAGCCGTCATGGACCAAGGAACAGCTTGGCGCCATCAAGGTGCCGACCGCGATTGTGCTGGGCGACCATGACGAGGCGATTACCCGCGTACATACCGATTATATGGCGAGTGTCATTCCCGGAGCGAAACTGATTATCCTCAAGGACGCGAGCCACTTCGCCATGCTTCAGGATCCGCAAGGGTATACGAAAGCCGTGACGGATTTCATCGACGCGAAGTAACCCCCGCAAACTTGTGAATGGTGCCCAGGGGCGGAATTGAACCGCCGGCACGCGGCTTCAGAACTTCTCTCCCCAAGGCCGCAGTTCCATCTCCCATGTCCATGAACTGCGCGGCTGGCGGAGGACATGCAGATAGCTGGCGGCGATGGCATCGGGATCAAGCATCGAGTCAGGTTTGTCCGCCGGGTCAACACGGCCCGGATTTCCGATTGCGCCGTCGATGACGAAATGCGCGACGTGAATGCCTTGAGGTGCAAGTTCTCGCGCCATGCTTTGCGCAAGGCCGCGCAGGGCGAACTTGCCCATTGCAAAAGGCGCCGATTCTGGATAGCCTTTTACGCTTGCTGACGCACCGGTGAAGATCACCGCGCCAAAGCTTTGCTGGATCATGCGCTGGACCGCTTGCTGCGCCACGAGAAATCCACCGTAGGCGCTGACCCGCAACGCCTTTTCCACATCGGCTGGATCGAGCGAGATGAGCGGTCCCCGCGATCTGGCGCTCGCATTGTAGATCACCACGTCGGGAGCGCCCATCGCACGCTCGACTTCGGCGAAGAGAGACCTGACCTGGTCCGGTTCCGAAGCATCGCAGGAAAATGCCCGGCTGCCGGTCTCCCGGCAGATGCCCGAAAGTTTCTCCGTGTTGCGGGCGGCAAGCGCAACACTGAACCCTTCGCGCGAAAGCAGCCTCGCCAGCGACGCGCTGAGGCCACTGCCGCTTCCGACAATCAGAGCCTTCGAATATTCCTGCGCCATCGGTAGAATTCCCCGCGAGACCTCGCCCACGGCCATGCAAACTTCGGCAATGTCTTACCCGGGCGTTTCTGAATTCTGTAGTTTCGAGAACAAGTCAGTTGTTGTACAAAGTGCACACGGCTTCATTTTTTCGCTGCTACCTATTTGCTGCCTGGAATCAGCGATCCAGTTCAACCTCACACTACGCGGCGCACAAATAATCGATTTCATCGAGAATTGATGGTGCCCAGGGGCGGAATTGAACCACCGACACGCGGATTTTCAGGCCGATCTTAACTTCAGGAATTCAACTATTTACCATCATTCGGGTGTCAAACTTGTCATCAGGGATCAATGGGTTAGAAATCAATTGTCAAACCCGCACGGTCTCGCACCCTCCGCCCGTGCTCA
>JBOHKD010000095.1:0-5832 GCA_050728895.1 Aestuariivirga sp. | reverse complement strand
GGTGAGAACCAGCGCCCGGCAACTTGATAAGCATTGCCCAATTGATAGTGTCCACCGCCCATGGGAATTGGGCCTGAACCTTTGTAATAGGGGCTGCCCTTGCCCGCGAAAGGATCGCGCGAGGCATGTTGGTTTGACGAGCAGCTCGCCAGAACGAGTCCTATGGCGATCAGCGAGATCGACAAGATTGCGGCACGGCGCATACCACTACTCCCCTGCGAAAGGGTCAGGCGCAATCGGATTCGCGCCGAGGACCGCTCAAAGTCTGTTGTTTTTTATCCGGCCCCAGAATCGCGCCGGGAGTATTAATTTTGGGTTGGGGGATATGGTTAACGGTTAGTTTCTGGACGCCGCCGGGGCTTCGAGTCTTCCGATATTCTCGAACGCCGCCGTATTGCCGGCGGCCGCGGCCTGACGATAGTATTCAAGCGCCTTCGCCCGATTCTTTGCGGTTCCCCAGCCCATTTCATACATGCCGCCGAGATTGTTGAGGCCCCAGTGGTCGCCTTGGGCCGCTGCCTGCTCGAACAGCTTGAAGGCCTCGCCCAGATCGCGGTTCACGCCTTTACCGTTGAGATACATGACGCCGAGATTGTTCTGCGCATTGGCGAGCTTCAACGCCGCCGCCTTGCGATACCATTCCACCGCCAGGGCGGGATCGGCGGCAACGCCTTGCCCTTTCTGATAAAGCTGGCCCAGCCCGTCCATGGCCTCGGCATGGCCCTTGGATGCGGCTGCCTGATAGAGTTTCGCGGCGGTGGCGAAATCCTGCTTGATGCCCTTTGGGCCCTTGATCACGATGCGTGCCAGGCGGTACTGCGCCTCGACATTTCCTTGCAGCGCCGCCAAGCGGTAGTATTTCGCCGCTTCCACCGGATCGGGGGATTTGACGTTGGCTCCCGTTTCATAGGCTTCGGCCACGGCGAGCTGCGCATCTTCATCCCCCACCTTGGCCAGTTGCAGTTTCTTGGCGAAGGGAATCTCCTCCAGCCCCTGGGCGGCGGCGGGCGTTGCCGCCGCGAAGGCCAAGGCCAGAAAGAGGATTGCCACCCGCCCCATTGCCATTTTCAATCGATCCGCCTGAACGCCAGTTTTTTGCAGATGAAGACGACGCAGCCTTTGACTTTCATCTGTCCCTCGTTGAGCTTCATGTAGGAGCTGTAGGTGTTGCCGTCGTCGGGATTGTATATCTTGCCGGCCCAGCTTGCCTCGCCATCGGGTTTCATATTGGCCAGGATCGTCAATCCGATGACAGGGCGATCGCGGAGCGCCGGGTCGGGATTATGCTTGTCGCGTTTCGGATTGCCCTTCCTGTCCAGGGGCTTTTTCATGGCCACGATCTTGCCGCAGAGATTGCCGCCGCAGGGCGCGATGTTCACGGTGATCTTGCCGTTTTCCATGATCCAGGTACCCGTCGCGTTGCCGGCCTTGGCCACGCCCACTGTCAAGAAGGCGATGGCGCATAACGCCAATGCTCCGGCAATCTTCTTCATCACAGCCTCCCGTAGTGGTTCGCGAGTATCGGATAAGGTGCGCAGATGACCGAATTGCATGGCAAATGCGTGTCGGCCTTGCGGCGGTATTTGGACTGACAATGGACCTACGGTCAACACCGCCCGTGAGGCGGCGTTGAGTTAAGCGGGGTAGGCTGCTAGAGACGGACAATCACCTCGGGAGGGGTGGCAGAGCGGTCGATTGCGGCGGTCTTGAAAACCGTTGAAGGTGCAAGCCTTCCGGGGGTTCGAATCCCTCCCCCTCCGCCAGTCCCGGGACATTCGCGCCGGATACAATCCAGATGTCCCTCGTCTCATGCTCCGCTCCAGTCGGAAACCGCGTCGATGAACGCTTGATCGCTAAAGGTGATGACAAGAACTCATTCTCAATAACCAACAGCGGAACCGGCGGGCCTGCGGTCGTCGTGGCCGCCGTATAGCAGGCCGGGAATGGGCTTTCCTCCCGCCATCGCGTCATTGCCGGAGGTCTGCGTGGTATCCACGGCCTCATTGGGCCCGATCAGGATTGCCTCAGCGGCACCCCAGGGCGCCTGCTCGACGATCTTGTATCCCATTTCGCCGAGGAGCCTCTTGGCATCGGGCGAGAGAGCGAAGGGTTCAGCCGAGATCCGATCGGGCAGCCATTGGTGATGAATGCGCGGTGCATTTACCGCCTCCTGAATGGTCATGCCATGATCGATGACATTGACGATCACCTCGACCGCGATGGTGATGATCCGCGGTCCACCGGGACTGCCGAGCACCATGAAAATCTTGCCATCCTTCATCACGATGGTGGGGCTCATGGAACTCAACGGCCGCTTGCCGGGTGCAATCGCATTCTTCTTGCCCTGGACGAGCCCGAACAGATTTGCCACGCCGGGGTTGATGGTAAAATCGTCCATCTCGTCATTGAGAAAGAAACCAGTATCCCCGGCGATGACTTTCGCTCCGAAGAGCGCGTTGATGGTGTAGGTCACGGAGACGGCGTTGCCGCTTGCGTCGACGATCGAGTAATGCGTCGTTTCGCTGCCCTCATGCGGAGGCGTGCCGGGGCGCACGTCTTCGGAACGCGACGCCGCTTTGGCATCGATCTTTTTTCTGATCTCCGCCGCATAGGATTTGGAGAGCAATCGCTCCAGCGGGTTGTTGACGAAGGTTGGATCGCCGAGCAGGAAATTACGGTCAACGAATGTATGGCGCATCGCCTCGACCATAAAGTGAACGGCGAGGCTTCCATGAAAGCCAAGCTCCGCCATCGGATAGAATTCAAGGATGTTGAGGATCTCGCAGATTGCCGTGCCGCCTGAGCTTGGCGGCGGCGCCGAAATCAGCTCGTAGCCTCGATAGCTGCATTTGACCGGCGGAGCCTCCTCCACCGTGTAGTCTTCGAAATCGTGTTTCGAGAGAATACCGCCATGGTCCTTGGCGGCAGTGACGATTGAATCGGCGATAGAGCCTTTATAGAAAGCGTCAGGTCCGCCGCTGACGATAAGCCGCAGTGTCTTCGCCAGATTCTTCTGAATGAGAATATCTCCCGCGGCCCACGGTTTCTCGGCATTGAGGAAGATAGCCGCGACATTGGACTCCCCGGCGAATTGCGGCGTTGCTGTTGCCAGAATATCGGCATCGCCTTGCGTTAGAACAAAGCCCTCCTCGGCAAGTTTGATCGCGGGCGCCATGACCGTTCCACGCGCCATCGTGCCGTATTTTCGCAGCATGGTATCAAGGCCCAGAACCGAGCCCGGCACGGCAACCGCGAGGTAGCCCTTGAGACTCCAAATCCGGCACGACTTCACCCTTGGCGTCGAGATACATAGTTTCGCTTGCGGCGGCCGGAGCTTTTTCGCGGAAATTGATGAAGATGTCCCGGCCGTCGGCCATGTGGATGGTGGCGAATCCGCCGCCGCCCAGATTACCGCAACAGGGATTGGTGACCGCGAGGACATAGCCCACGGCCACGGCGGCATCGATGGCGTTGCCGCCCTGCCGCAATATTTCGACACCGGCCTTTGAGGCTTCCTGCTGGGAGGTGACGACCATGCCGTGAGTGGCAGTCACCGGCTGGCGCGTGATCGCCTGGGCTGGGGAACTCGCGCCTGTAAGGCATAGACATAACGCTAAAACCAGGGACCGCAATGCTAGCGCTCCCCTTTGCGGTACGGGATCATCAAGGCACGGGGATAGGCGGCGCGCCGCGACATCACGATCAGGGCGGCAATCGACAGGATGAACGGCAGCATGAGAAACACCTGATAGGGCACATAGGCGCCCGCGAGCTGTTGCAGCCGCAGTTGATAGGCATCGAAGGCGCCAAACAGCAGCGCTCCCAGCAGCGCCTTGCCCGGGCGCCACGATCCAAACACCACCAGTGCGATGGATATCCAGCCCCGGCCATTTATCATGTCGAAGTAAAACGAATTGAAGGCCGAAAGTGTCAAGAAGCTTCCGCCAATTCCCATCAGCGCGCTGCCGAACACCACCGCCGCCATGCGCACCTTCGTGACGTCAATGCCTTGCGCTTCCGCTGCGGCCGGATTTTCGCCGACGCTTCTGACCGCCAAGCCGGCTGGTGTCCGGTACAGAAGCCATCCGACCATGGCCACGGAGATGAAGGCGAAATAGGTAAGCGGTGTTTGCCGGAACAGCGCCTCGCCCACTACCGGAATGTCGGAGAGGATCGGTATGGCCCACGGCTGGAAAGGTTCGATTTTAGGGGGCGATGTCACCTTCGGGAACGACAGACGATAGGCATAGTAGGAAAGCGATGTCGCGAGCAATGTGATGCCGATCCCCGCCACATGCTGGGAAAGACCCAGCGGCACCACGAGAACCCCGTGCAACAGGCCGAAGAGTGCACCCGCCAGTGCCGCCATCGCGACGCCCAGCCACAGGTCGCCACCCAGGAACACCGTAAGCCAGCCAGCGAACGCACCCGCCGTCATGATGCCTTCGATGCCGAGATTGAGAACGCCGGCGCGCTCGCAAATCAATTCACCCAGTGTTGCAAATATAAGCGGCGAGGCGATGCGGATGGCTGCGGCCCAGAGCGAGGCAGTGAACAGGAGAGCGAGCGCGTCCATGCTACCTCCAGTGCAACCGGTAGCGCGTTAGCATGACGGCCGTCACCATGCAAAGCAGCGAGGTAGCGACCATCACCTGGGCGATATAGCTCGAAACGCCCACCGTCCGGCTCATGGCATCGGCGCCGACAAATACCGCGGCAACAAAAACGGCGGCGGCGATAACGCCCAAGGGATGCAGAAGCGCCAGCATGGCGACGACTATGCCTGTGTAGCCAAAGCCTGGCGACAGATCGAGGGTCAGATTGCCCTTGAGCCCCGCCACTTCCGACATGCCGGCGAGCCCCGCGAGCCCGCCCGAGAGCAATGCCGTTTTGGCCAGCACGCGATTGACGGGAATTCCCGCAAACGAGGCGGCTTTCGGATTATGTCCCACGGCGCGCATTTCATAGCCAAGGGCCGACTTGCGGTCGACGATCCACATGGCGATTGCCGCCGCGATGGCGATCACAAAACCGAAATGCAGACGTTTTCCCTCCGCGAGTTTCGGCAGTTGCGCCGCCTCGATCACTTTTCGCGATTGCGGCCAGCCAAGCCCCAAGGGGTCTTTAAGAACACCTTCCAACAGCATGCTGACTAACAGCAAGGCAACGAAATTGAGCAACAATGTTGTCACCACCTCATCGACACCAAAACGGGTCTTGAGAAACGCCGGTATGGAAAGCATGAGAGCGCCCCCCAGCATGGCGGCGGCCACCAGCACAGGAATGAGGATCGGCTGTGGCAGCGGCAGCAATCCCGTTCCCAGGACGACGGTCATTACGGCGCCGGCGTAAAGCTGGGCCTCGGCACCGATGTTCCACAATTTGGCGCGGAAGGCGACCGCCGCCGCAAGGCCGGTGAAGATCAAGGGTGTGGCCCGGGTCAGCGTCTCGAAAAAAGCAAATTGCGAACCTGCGGCACCCTCGACGATCAGCCACAACACCGAGAAGGGCGAAGCTCCCGACAACATCACCAGGAAGGCGCAGAAGATGACCGCGGCGCCAAGTGCCGCCACCGGATAGAATATCAGAATGGCGAGCGGGCGATGGTCGCGTGGTTCAAGCCGCATCGGCCGCGCTACCTTTCTCGAAGCCCTGCCCCGCCATCATCAGGCCGAGTTCCTGGATGGTCAAATCCCGGCGCGCCAAGGCGGTGGAAAGTTGGCCCCGGTACATGACGGCAACGCGGTCCGCCAGCGACAGCAGCTCGTCGAGGTCTCCGGAAATCAGCAGGATCGCCGCGCCACCTTGGCGCGCCGCCAGCAACCGCTCATG